>NZ_JASATC010000001.1:0-258932 GCF_038440135.1 Pseudomonas sp. OTU5201
TACCGGCAGCGCCGACTTCTTCCTACATATAGAAGCGCCGCCCAAAGGCGGCGCGCTGGGGATGGTACCCAATGGCTCAGCGCTGGAGCCAGGCTTCAGCTTCCGCCGCCTGCTGTGAACCGAAAGCCTTGATCGTCAACCCCGGAATCAGCGCCCCCTCAACCTCGCTCACCTTCCTCACCCATCCCTTATCGGCCACTACCGCCATACGGTCAAACCGGCGGACGACCTTGAACAGCTGTGGAATATGGGACACCTCAACAGCCATGGCGCCCAGCGTCGGCATTTCGAACTTGCCTATCCGATAAAGCATTCGGCCATGGGCGATGCCTTCGGACTGCTGCGACAACTGATCGATCGCTGTACGCATGCCATTGCTATCGAGTTTTCCGGCAAAGTCGACGTCTACGCGATTCTCGCCATTTCGCATTACCTGGAACATAGGAACACCTCCACGCGAGAGTGTGCCTATCACGATACGCCGCCTGTTGGAAACGACAAGGCAATTGGAAGGGGCCGGACGCTGTCCAACCCCTTCAGATAGCAGCGGGTCAGGCGCCGTTCCGCCCTCTCGGCCACAGAATCGGAAACAACGGATGCTCCAGAGGCGCACCGTCGGGCAACTGGTCGATCAACCCTGGAAACTCCGGCGACGTCTTCCAGGACCGAGAGGCATGGCGCATGTCTTCGCCGAGAAAACGCAAGGAGAATGCCCGCCGCCTTCGTTTTCCGCTTACTCCGCCGGAACCATGCAGCGTCAGCATGTGGAAGAACACCGCATCCCCCGGTTCTAGCTCCCAGCCGAGGATGTTCCAGCGCGAGCGGTCCGCCTCGATGTCCGGCAGGTCGGCCAGGCTACCCTCCGGGAACCAGCGGGCCTGGTTGTCCAGGAAGCTCCGCGGCATGAGCCAGGGCCCCAGATGGGAACCGGCCACGAACTCCAGCGTCGACTCCCGCGCCACGGGGTCCACTGGCATCCACATGCTGCAGTTCTGCTTGCCATCCACGTTATAGTAGGGCTGGTCCTGATGCCAGGGCGTGCGCTGGCGGGTATTCGGCTCCTTCACCAGCAAGTGGTCGTGGTACAGGCGAGCGCTGCCTCCGCCCATTAGTTGAGCCGCTACCGAGCCCACCCGACTCTCAAAGATGAAGCGCCGGTACTCCTCTATATCTCGCCAGTTACAGAAATCCTCGAAGAACCAGCCCGGATCATCCGGACTACTAGCCACCTTGGCCCTGTTGCTGGGTGAGGCGAGGTTGATTTCGATACCCAGCTCCAGCAGCGCGACTTCATCGGCCGAAAACAACTGGCGGATGCAAACCGCGCCGTCACGCTGGAACGCCTCGATCGTCGACTGGGGAAGCTCGAACTCATAATTGTGCCGCGCCATGCAGGACTCCTTTTCTTTCCCAAGGTAATGCGCATCGACAGAGCAATGGGCCGCCATTCCTGTCAGGACAGCTCAAGCGCACGTGGTTCAACTTCCTTCGGCCGCACCCAACGCCAGTAAGCGAGCGAGAGCAGCACCAACCAGACGGCGCCCACATAGAGCGCGACTCGCGTCTCCGGGAAAATGCCCAAAACGACGAAAATGAACACCATGAAGGCAATGGCGAAGTACTGCCCGTAAGGCCAGAACGGCACCCTGAAGTGCAACTTCGCGGCCTCCACATCACCAAGACTCCGACGCATCGCTACCTGGGAGAGCAAAATCATCAGCCACACCCACACCCCTGCAAACGTCACCAAGGATGCGAATGTCAGGAACAACTCATCCGGCACCAGATAGTTGAGCAGCACGCCCAGAAGCAGCGCGACGGCGATCACTACCACGGTCATCCAGGGCACGCCATGGCGCGACAAGCGCCCAAATGCTGCCGGCGCATGGCCAGTCTCAGCCATGCCATAGAGCATTCGACCGGTGCAGAAAATGTCACTGTTGATCGCGGATACCACTGCCGAGATCACCACCAGGTTAAGGATGCTGGCAGCCGAATCTATTCCCAGCCCACTGAATATCTGGACGAAGGGGCTGCCTTGGCTACCGATCTTCGGCCAGGGATACAGCGCCATCAGCACCAACAGCGTGAGCACGTAGAACAGAAGGATGCGCAGCGGCACAGAGTTGATGGCCTTAGGAATCATCCGTTGCGGGTCCTTCGCCTCTCCCGCCGTGAGACCAATCACTTCGATACCGCTGAACGCGAACATCACGATGGTGAAAGACGCCACCATGCCCTCGACGCCATTGGGGAAGAATCCACCATGGGCCCACAGATTACTGAGCGCCGGCGCTCCGCCCGAGCCATCGCCCAGCCGACTACCCAGCAGCAGCACGCCCAAACCGGCCGTGATCATGGCGACGATGGCCAGCACCTTGATCAGCGACAGGCAGAACTCCAACTCGCCAAACACCCGCACGTTGCACAGGTTCAACGCTGCAATGAAGCAAACGATGCCCAATACCCAGATCCAGCGCGGCGTATCGGGAAACCACAAGCCCATATAAATGCCGAAGGCCGTTACGTCAGCCAGACACACCATCGCCACAGCGAAAGCGAAGGTCCAACCGGTTAGAAACCCCGCGTAGCGGCCCAGATACCAGCTTGCGTACTGGCCGAAGGAGCCAGCCACCGGCGAGCGCACAGCCATTTCCCCCAAGGAGCGCATCACTAGGTAAACCACAAGGCCGCCAATCAGATAGGCCAGCAACACCGAAGGCCCCGCCCACTGGATGGCCGCCGCCGAGCCATAGAACAACCCCGTGCCGATAGCTGAGCCCAGAGCAATGAATCGGATATGCCGCGTATTCAAACCACGGCGCATTACAGCCCCTTCCATTGAGTCGCCTCCCTATTGTTGTTATCAACGAAGCCGTCGGAGCTGCCCGCATTCCCCCACCTCGAGTACCAGCCCAAACGTTCGGCATTGTCGTGTCGGATGATCTGCTTGCTCTCCACATAGATCTCCAGCCCCCAGGGCTCCCGGATGAAAGCCGGGTTCGAGCAGTTGACCCAGACCACCCCGGCACGCAGGCCATTGGCGATGCGGGTAGCACGCTCCAGGTCAACGGATAACACCGCGGTCGCCAGGTCATGGCCACCGTGGTTGATCAGAGCCAGAGCCTCCGCTTCCGTCTTGAAGCGCTTTACGCAGAACACCGGGCCGGAGATACCCTCGCGCCAGATTTCATGCCTGATGTCGGGCTCATCGAAGATCGTCGGCTCAACGAAGTGGCCGACCGGCAAGTGAGCCGGGCGTCTTCCACCGATGAGCAACTTCGCAGCTCGTTGGCTGTGCTGGACCACCGCCATGAACTTCCGATGCTGCCTGGCACTGATGAGAGGCCCATGTGAACCCCCGCCACTATCCCTGGGCCCAGACGCATACCGCGCACGGACTCAACCAGCCGCTCCAGCAGGCGGGGCGCAATGCTCTCCTGAACCACCAGTCGCGCGATGGAACCAGCGGCCTGCCCCTGGTTGAGGAAGGCGCCGAGCACTATCCACTCCACCGCGGCTTCTACGTCGACGTCATCGAACAGAATGCAGGCCGCCTTGCCGCTTGACTCCGGACCCAACCCCCTTCCCCCGGCCAGGGCGGTCGAGGGCGTCTGGACCCCGAGAGGCCAACGACCGAAGGACAGCCTGTCCACGCCCGGGTGCCGAACCAGGGCACGGTCGGTCTGCCCCTCGAAGCCCGACAGAATGTTCCGCACCCCAGGAGGGAGCCCGACGCGGCTCGCCGCCAGCCCCACCTCCAGGGCAGTCAGTGGAGTGAGCTCCGACGGCACGACCACGCATGTCGCCCCTGCAGCCACCACAGGCGCAATCGTCCGCGCCGCCATCAGCAACGGGAAACTCCAGTGGATGATCTGCCCCACCACTCCCGATGGCTCGTGGCGAATACGACAGCTGACGCGTGAGTCAATCAGGTGCAGCGGCTGGTCCTGACGCTCGTCCAGCTCCCGCGCCAGACCTGCGTAGCGGCGGAAACACTCGATGGCATCGGCTACATCTGCGACCGCCTCGCGCAAGGGCTTGCCGTTGTCGCGAACCTCCAACACCGCCAAAGTCTCCTGGCGCAGCTCCAGATTATCGGCCAGCGCATCCAGGTACCCTGCCCTCTCGCTGCCGGGCATCTGCGCCCAGCCACAGTTGAAGGCCGTTCGGGCAGCTTTCACGGCCAGGTCAACATCCTCCGCGCCAGCCGCCCCCAATTCCATGATGCGTTTCTCCAGGGCCGGATCAACGCTACAGAACCGCTGCCTGAGCTTCGGTGCCACCCAACACCCATCGATGTAGAGCGTTGGCTCGCTCATCGTGGCTTTCCCCGCGCGACTTGATTGATGGGCCGAGGCTATCAACGCCCTCGCGGAAGGCGCCTATGCCGACTGTGGTACGGGCCACCTCGCACGGCTGTCAGATATTTCGTAGAGGCCAATAACGCGAGACAAACCCGCACCTCGAGACTCACGAGGCGCGCGATGGGGACGAAGCAGATTCGTAGAAGAGAATGAGTGAAACGATGCCCATGCAGCTCATTACTGAAGCCGGGCGCTCAGGCAATCGGCGGACCGATGCAGCGATCGAAGATGCGGATCAGCGCGCTGTAGTCGCAAACCACCGCGTCGACGTTGGCCTGCAGCCATTCACCCTCCTCCACCGGCCACCAACTGATCTCGTAGCCAGCGTTGACGATGAGGTGCTCGAACAGAATCCGCTGCGCCCTGCCGTTACCGTCGCGAAAGGGGTGGATCATGTTCAGGTCGCCGAAGTGCTCGGCGGCAGCAACGGCCAGGTCGCTACGCTCCAGTCCCTCGAGCCAGTTGGCACGATCCAGCGCGGCAAATATCTTGTTGGCCTCGGGCTCGACGCGGGTGAGGTTGCAGAAGTGCGTGCCGCCCTTGGAGATATCCAACGTGCGCAACTCGCCGGCCCAGCCGTACAGATCCCCGAACAACTGGCGGTGGATGCTCTGGAGCGCGGCCAGATCATAGGGAGGAGGTGCGAATTCGATCTCGCTGGCGGCAATCTCAGAAAGGGCGCGCTCTGCTTCGTTGAGCGCATCGTCGTCGGTCAGGCCAAGGTGATTACGCAGAACCGTCGTACCGGGGTAGCAGTACGGGTCCTGACCGGTACCGTACTTGTCGACCATCAGCCCTGCCTAAAACGGAAGGCACTCAGGACGGATTCGCGGGAGGGAAGCTTGCGCTCGGCATCGGCAGGCGTCGTGTCGAAGCCCTCCAGACGCAAGCTGGCCGCGTAATTGGACTGGCGCGCCTTGGCGTAATAGGCCCTCTTGGCCTGTAGGGACGGGGTTGGCATCAGGGGCCTCTCTCGTTGCGTACCGCGCCATTATAGCGGAAGGCGTTTCCGAGGCTCCAACAGCGCCGCAAGCACTGCCCTTCCCCTTCGGTGGTGGCGAACTCATTCGCAAAGGGCAACGCAGTCGCCACGCGATGTCGTCCATCTCTGCTGACAGACTTCGCCTCCCTCAGCCCCTCTTCAACTCCCTCACAAATAACGCCAACAACTCCGACTGACTGCCAATTTCCAGCTTCTCGTACAGATTCCGCCGGTGCACCTTTACTGTCCCCGGCGCGATCCGCAGCCGCTGCGAAGCCGAAAGATTCGAGTGCCCCTCCAACAACAACCGCGCCACCTCGCACTCCCGCGCAGTCAACACACCACGGCCGAACTGCTCGAATGCCTCATCCACCTTGTCGTCCACACCAGAGCGACCCTGCGGGCGCAGCTGCCGGCGCACCTCCCAAGCCGCATGCACGACCTGTTCGACTACCGGCGCAGCACCGCGTAACAACTGCATTTCCCCATCGCTGAAGGCCGCACCGCCTCGCAGCCGCATCAGCGATAACACCGCGCTGCCCTGCTCACCCAGGCTGATGATGAAGCCGAGCTGCTCGCTCAAACCCAGGTAACGGTAATAACTGCAGTAGTACGACGTGTTATAGAAGCGCTCCGGCGCCAGCCGCCGCATGCTGTACAGCCCATCGGCCTGGCCGAATACGCAGGCCAGGTAGAACGGGTCCAGCAGATAAGAGCCGGCCTGGTAGTCGCCAACGAATAACTGACGCAGGTTCGGTGGGATGGTGTCGAACAGCGCCAGCGGCGGATGGCGCCCTTCATGAATGAACAATGCGAAGTGATCAGCGAAGGCCAGGCGTTTTAGCCAGCCGGCCAGTGCTGCTAATTGAGGGCGACCGGGAGGCCGCGCCAATACGCCGGCAATGTCTTGGGTCCATTCAACGAGCTGTCCGTGCATAGATCAAGGTCGCCAGAATCTGAAAGCCGCTACAGAAAGAGGAAGGCAAACTAAACTCTCGAAGTTTAGGAAAATAAACAAACCATGACAAGGAATCTAAACCATGCCGTGTTTAGCATCCTTAACCATGGACTTCCCCGACCGCATCAGATCGCGCATGCAGGCGCTGCACTTGGGTGCCGCCGAGTTGGCTCAACTCGTAGGCGTCTCCAAAGGTGCCGTCACCCACTGGACCACGGGCGCCAACAAGGTCAGCGGGAAGAACCTGATCGCACTCGCGAAAGCACTGGAGTGCGATGTCAGTTGGCTCGTGAATGACGAAGGACGCACAGTCACCATCGGCTCCTACGCACGAACAGCCCGCGCCAGCGAAGCGAAAGACGCAACCATCGCCCTCATCCTGGAAATGCTGAAAAAGCATGCCGGCAAAAGCCTCAACAATGCCGCCAAGCAACGCATCGCCCAGGCTCTAGCGGAAAACCTCAAATCCAGCCCCCTGGCCATCGGTGAGTCTCCTCTCCCAGCGTCGCCTCGAAACGCCGCTCGTGAAGGCGAAATCTGCATCCCCCATCTGGACCTACAGGCCCTGGCGCCCGATGGAAAGCTGCCCGCCGACTGCAGCGAAGCGGTGCACAGCATCACCGTCAGCCAGTCATTCCTGCGGGAACAAGGCGTCAACTACACCCGTGCTGCCAACTTGGCCGTCGTCACCCAGTGGGGACAAAGCATGGAGGGCACCATCAATGACCGCGACCCGATCATTGTCGATTGCGGGGTGACCGAGTTCGTGGGGGATGGGGTGTACCTGTTCACCTGGGCGGGCCATCTGTTCATCCGGAGCTTGCAGTTGGCCGGAAATGATCAGGTGGAGATCGTTGCGGATAATCCGGTGCACAAGGGCCGGATTGCATCAATGGGTGAAGTCGTAATTCATGCCAGCGCATTGCTGGCGTGGAGCGCACGTAAGCTGTGAACGCGCGCCTCAACAGAGCGCCATTGACCCTACGTTTGGACACTTAGCTGCCCGCAGGCAGCTGAAAGCCCTCCTAGAGCCGTGTCACTATGCAGCTACACCTTTGGGTGAGGTGCAGCACATGCCGTTTAATATTAGTAGAGAGGATTGCCGACCATTCGCCAGAGAATTTGACGAAGTGCTTTCTTTGCGCGCCGCAAGAAACGTGCGCCACCAAAAACGGCGCCGGAAGTGGATTCATCGGAATCGATGATTAACTCCACGCAGGCGGCAGAAACGAAAAAGGCCGGTTCATTTCTGAACCGGCCTTTCTCTGAATATGGTCGGGACGGAGTGATTCGAACACTCGACCCCTTGCACCCCATGCAAGTGCGCTACCAGGCTGCGCTACGCCCCGACGTTTTGTAGCTCGCTCCGGATCACCGGAAGCGGAGCGAACTATACATTAAGCTTTTGAATTGTGGAAGGTTTTTTTGAAAACTTCACTTCCGCAATACGTGGAGGACGTCCTCAAGCTCGGAGATCATCTGGCGGATGAGCTGCTTGTACTGCGTGGTGTCTTCCTTGGCTTCGTCTCCGGAGAGGCGCTGGCGCGCACCGCCGATGGTGAAGCCTTGATCGTATAGCAGCGCCCGGATCTGCCGAATCATCAGCACATCCTGACGCTGGTAGTAACGCCTGTTCCCGCGCCGCTTTACTGGGTTGAGCTGGGGAAATTCCTGCTCCCAGTAACGCAGCACGTGAGGTTTGACTGCGCAGAGTTCACTAACTTCGCCAATAGTGAAGTACCGCTTGCCTGGAATCGGCGGTAACTCGTCGTTATGACTTGGTTCCAGCATAAGCTTCGACCCTGGCTTTGAGTTTCTGCCCTGGACGGAAAGTGACCACACGGCGAGCCGTGATCGGGATTTCCTCTCCTGTCTTCGGGTTTCGGCCAGGCCGCTGACGCTTGTCGCGCAAGTCGAAATTGCCGAACCCGGACAACTTCACCTGTTCGTTGTGCTCCAGCGCCTGACGGATTTCCTCGAAGAACAGCTCCACCAATTCCTTGGCTTCCCGTTTATTCAGGCCAAGCTCTTCATAAAGACGTTCAGCCATCTCAGCTTTCGTCAGAGCCCCCATACGCTACTTCCTTAACGTGGCATTGAACCTGTCTTCCAGCGAGGTGACGATGTTTTGCGTTGTGTTGTTCACCTCATCGTCAGTAAGAGTGCGCGATGGATGCTGCCAGGTCAAGCCGACCGCCAAGCTTTTTCTAAGCGGATCAATGCCTTTACCGTGATACACGTCAAATAGCCTGAGGTCAGTCAGCCATTCGCCGGCCGCCTCACGGATGGTGGCGAGCACCGATTCGGCGGCAACGTCGCGATCCACCAGCAGGGCGAGGTCTCGGCGCACTTCAGGGAAGCGCGAAAGTTCGCTGAACTTCGGCAGCTTGCCTTGCATCACTTCAGCCAGTACTAGCTCGAACATGTAGACCGGCTGATCCAGGTCCAGGGCTTTGGCGAGTTCCGGGTGCAGTGCACCCAGGAAGCCAACCAGGCGCCCTTCTCTTTCGATGCGAGCGGTCTGGCCCGGATGAAGGGCAGGATGCTCGCCCGCCACGAAGCTGAACGCACCGAGGTTGCCAGCGGCGCCCAGAATGGCCTCTACATCCGCCTTGGCATCGTAGAAGTCGATCGCGTCACGGCCGTGAGCCCAGCCTTCCGGTAGACGGGAGCCACACAGAACGCCAGACAGCATCGGTTCTTGTTTCAGGCCTTCGAGTTGGCCAACGAAGCGCAGACCGCTTTCGAACAGGCGCACACGGGACTGCTGGCGATTGAGGTTGTGCTGCAGCGCACTGGCCAGGCCCGGCCACAGCGAGGAACGCATGGCGGCCATGTCTGCAGAGATGGGGTTGGCCAGCATCAGCGGCTTCACGCCCGGATTGAACAGTTCGAACAACTTCGGATCGATGAAGCTGTAGGTAATGGCTTCGTGGTAACCGCGAGCCACCAGCAGGCGACGCAAGGTCGGCAACTCGACAGAAGCCTCGGAACGTGCGCGGGGCGCGAGGCGGGCTTGCGGGTAACGAACCGGCAGGCGGTTGTAGCCATAGAGGCGGCCCAGCTCTTCGATCAGATCCACTTCCAGGCTGATGTCGAAGCGGTGACTCGGCACGTCAACTCGCCATTGGCCAGCACCTTCAGCGGTGATTTTGAGGTCGAGGGCAGTGAGCAGACGCTCGATTTCAGCAGCATCCATCTCCATACCCAGCATCTGGGTGATGCGATCGGCACGCAGGGCTACCGGCGCAACGTTCGGCAGGTGCTCCTGGCTGGCGGCTTCGATGATCGGACCGGCTTCGCCGCCAACGATTTCCAGCAGCAGGCCGGTGGCGCGCTCCATGGCTTCGCGGGCGAGCTGGAAGTCGACACCACGCTCAAAGCGATGGGACGAATCGGTATGCAGGCCGTAGGAACGTGCCTTGCCCGCGACAGCAATGGTGTCGAAAAAGGCGCTTTCCAGGAACAGATCGCAGGTCTTGTTGCTGACGCCGCTGTGCTCGCCACCCATGACGCCGGCGATGGCCAGGGCACGGTTGTGGTCGGCGATGACCAGGGTGTCGGGACGCAGGGTGACTTCCTGGCCGTCCAGCAGGACGAGTTTCTCGCCCTCCTCCGCCATGCGTACGCGGATGCCACCATTGATTTCGGCGAGGTCAAAGGCGTGCATCGGCTGGCCGAGTTCAAGCATCACGTAGTTGGTGATGTCGACTGCGGCATCGATGCTGCGCACGTCGGAGCGACGCAGGCGCTCGACCATCCAGAGCGGAGTCGGGCGAGACAGGTCGACGTTGCGGATCACGCGGCCGAGATAGCGCGGGCAGGCAGCCGGTGCAGAGACTTCGACCGGACGCACTTCGTCATGGGCCGGTGCAACAGCGGCAACTTGCGGACGGGTAACCGGAGCGGCATAGAGCGCACCCACTTCGCGGGCGAGGCCGGACAGGCTCAGGCAATCGCCACGGTTCGGGGTCAAGCCCAGCTCGATGATCACGTCATCCAGGCCCAGGTAGGCGCGAATGTCCTGCCCAACCGGCGCATCGGCAGCCAGTTCCATCAGGCCATCGTTTTCATCGCTAATCTGCAGTTCGGAAGCAGAACAGAGCATGCCGTTGGACTCGACGCCACGCAGCTTGGCTTTCTTGATCTTGAAGTCGCCCGGCAGTTCAGCGCCGATCATGGCGAAGGGGATCTTCAGGCCGGGGCGCACATTAGGCGCGCCGCACACGACCTGGAGCGTCTCGCTGCCGTTGCTCACCTGGCAGACGCGCAGCTTGTCGGCGTCCGGGTGTTGTTCGGTGCTCAGCACCTCGCCCACGACCACGCCACTGAAGGCACCCGCCACCGGAGTGACGCTATCGACTTCAAGGCCAGCCATGGACAGACGAGCCACCAGCTCGTCGCGGGATACCTGCGGGCTTACCCAGCTCCGCAGCCATTGTTCACTGAATTTCATCCTGCTCTCCTAAGGGAATCGTTTCGGACACTACGACCTAGCGGAATTGCGCGAGGAAGCGCAGGTCGTTGTCGAAGAACAGGCGTAAGTCGTTGACGCCATAGCGCAGCATGGCCAAACGCTCCACACCCATCCCGAAGGCGAAGCCCTGGTATTTCTCCGGATCGATGCCGGACATTCGCAGCACGTTCGGGTGAACCATGCCGCAGCCCATCACTTCCAGCCAGCCGGTCTGCTTGCACACGCGGCAACCCTTGCCGGAACACATCACGCACTGCATGTCGACTTCGGCAGACGGCTCGGTAAAGGGGAAGAAGGAGGGACGGAAGCGAACACCGAGGTCTTTCTCGAAGAAAACGCGCAGGAACTCTTCGATGGTGCCCTTGAGATCGGCGAAGCTGATGCCTTCGTCTACCAGCAGGCCTTCGACCTGGTGGAACATCGGCGAGTGGGTGATATCCGAGTCGCAGCGATAGACACGGCCGGGGCAGACGATGCGGATCGGCGGTTGCTGGGACTCCATGGTGCGCACCTGTACCGGCGAGGTGTGGGTACGCAGCAGCATGTTCGCATTGAAGTAGAAGGTGTCGTGCATTGCCCGAGCCGGGTGGTGGCCAGGGATGTTGAGTGCTTCGAAGTTGTGGTAGTCGTCTTCGACCTCAGGGCCTTCGGCAATGCCGTAGCCGATCCGGGTGAAGAACTGCTCGACGCGCTCCAATGTGCGAGTCACCGGGTGCAGGCCACCAGAGGCCTGTCCGCGGCCCGGCAGGGTCACGTCGATACGCTCGGCCGCGAGCTTGGCCGTGAGGGCTGCCTGCTCAAGCGACTCTTTGCGGGTGTTCAATGCGTCCTGAACGCGCTCCTTGGCAGCATTGATCAGGGCGCCTACCTTGGGACGCTCCTCTGCCGGCAGGTCGCCCAGGGTTTTCATTACCTGAGTCAGTTCGCCCTTCTTGCCAAGGTAGTGAACGCGAATCTGCTCCAAGGCATTCACGTCTTCAGTTTGTTGCACGGCCTCAAGCGCTTGCGAGACCAGCGCATCCAGATTTTCCATGTACAGACTCCAGATACGAAATAGGGGAAGAGCGCAAGGCCCTTCCCCTATCGGTGACGTTCAGCACCGGGCAAGCCCGGTGATTGTCGGGGACTTAAGCCAGAATGGCCTTAGCTTTCTCGACAATCGCAGCAAACGCCGCTTTTTCGTTCACTGCCAGGTCGGCCAGAACCTTACGGTCGATCTCGATGGCAGCTTTTTTCAGGCCAGCGATCAGGCGGCTGTAGGACAGACCGTTCTGACGAGCACCAGCGTTGATACGAGCGATCCACAGAGCGCGGAACTGACGCTTGCGCTGACGGCGGTCACGGTAGGCGTATTGGCCAGCCTTGATTACCGCCTGCTTGGCAACGCGGAACACACGCGAACGTGCGCCGTAGTAGCCTTTGGCGAGTTTCAGAATCTTTTTGTGACGCTTGCGAGCGATGACGCCACGCTTAACACGAGCCATGAGTAAACTCCTCTAAAATCTTGACCAGATTAACGAACGCGCAGCATGCGCTCTACTTTGCGGACGTCAGACGGGTGCACCAGGGTGCAGCCGCGCAGCTGACGCTTACGCTTGGTAGTCATCTTGGTCAGGATGTGGCTCTTGAAAGCGTGCTTGTGCTTGAAGCCGGAAGCAGTCTTCTTGAAGCGCTTCGCAGCACCGCTCTTGGTTTTCATCTTTGGCATGTTCGGATACTCCGCATTCAATCAATACATATAACCGCAAGGCCTGCCAGTGCCCTGGGGGTTATTTTCGCTTTTTGGGGGCGATGACCATCATCAGCTGGCGTCCTTCCAGCTTAGGATGCTGCTCTACGGTACCGTATTCGACGAGGTCAGCTTCGACCCGCTTCAACAGCTCCAAGCCCAGCTCCTGGTGGGCCATCTCACGACCGCGGAATCGCAGGGATACCTTGGCCTTGTCCCCTTCACTTAGGAAACGTACCAGGTTGC
This sequence comes from Pseudomonas sp. OTU5201, assembly GCF_038440135.1. Classification (NCBI taxonomy): domain Bacteria; kingdom Pseudomonadati; phylum Pseudomonadota; class Gammaproteobacteria; order Pseudomonadales; family Pseudomonadaceae; genus Pseudomonas; species Pseudomonas sp. OTU5201. The sequence continues at coordinate 12,760 of NZ_JASATC010000001.1, forward strand.
GTAGTTTTACCTGGTAATCCCCTTCTTCCGTCCCTGGACGAAACTTGATTTCTTTAATCTGCTGCTGGTGCTGGTTCTTCTTCGCCGCAGCGGCCTGCTTCTTCTTCTCGAAGAGGTGCTTGCCGTAATCCATGATCCGGCAAACAGGCGGCACCGCATCGGCGGAAATCTCTACCAGATCCAGCTTGGCTTCTTCAGCAGCGCGAAGCGCTTCATCAATCGAGACGACGCCAATCTGCTGGCCGTCAGCACCAATCAACCGCACCTCACGAGCCGAGATATTCTCGTTGATCGGGGCCTTCGGTTGAGTCCGCTTGTCCTGTCTCATTTCACGCTTAATAGTGATTACTCCAATTCTTGGCGACCACGCCGGGAAACCGTTTGTGCGAGCAATTCAGAGAAGCTTTCGAAGGGCATGGAACCCAGATCGACACCCTCTCGGGTGCGCACAGCAACGGATCGAGTCTCAACCTCCCGGTCTCCAATAACCAAGAGATAGGGAACCTTGAGCAAAGTATGCTCGCGGATTTTAAAGCCGATTTTTTCGTTTCTCAAGTCGGACTTGGCACGGAACCCGCTTTCGTTGAGCGCGCGCTCCACTTCGAGGGCGAAATCGGCCTGCTTGTCGGTGATGTTCATGATCACCGCCTGGGTCGGCGCCAGCCAGGCTGGGAACGCACCAGCGTAGTGCTCGATCAGCATGCCGATGAAGCGCTCGAAGGAACCGAGGATAGCGCGATGTAACATCACCGGACGCTTACGGTTGTTATCTTCGGCGATATAGCTGGCATCCAGACGCTCCGGAAGGTTCGGATCGTACTGCAGGGTACCGCACTGCCAGTTACGACCGAGGCAGTCTTTCAGGGTGAACTCGATCTTTGGACCGTAGAACGCACCCTCGCCCGGCTGGTATTCCCAGCTCAAGCCAGACTCGTTGAGCGCATCCGCCAGGGCACCTTCGGCTCGATCCCACAGCTCGTCGGAACCTACGCGCTTGACCGGACGAGTGGACAGTTTCATCGAAATATCGGCGAAACCGAAGTCCTGGTAGACCTGCAGGGTCAGCTTGATGAAGTCAGCTGCCTCCTTCTTCACCTGATCTTCGGTGCAGAAGATGTGAGCATCGTCCTGAGTGAAGCCGCGCACACGCATGATGCCGTGCAGGGCGCCGGACGGCTCATTACGGTGGCAGGCACCGAACTCGGCCAGACGCAGCGGCAAGTCGCGGTAGGATTTCAGGCCCTGATTGAAGATCTGCACATGGCACGGGCAGTTCATCGGCTTCACCGCGTAGTCGCGACTTTCCGACGAAGTGGTGAACATGTTCTCGGCATAGTTGGACCAGTGGCCCGAACGCTCCCAGAGAATGCGGTCGACTACCTGCGGAGTACGCACCTCCACGTAACCATGATCGCGCTGAACCTTGCGCATGTACTGCTCCAGAACCTGGTAAACAGTCCAGCCACTCGGATGCCAGAACACCATGCCCGGCGCTTCTTCCTGCAGATGGAACAGGTCCAGCTGCTTGCCGATACGACGGTGATCGCGCTTTTCAGCCTCTTCGATGCGCTGGATATAGGCAGCCAGCTGCTTCTTGTCAGCCCAGGCAGTGCCATAGACACGCTGCAGCTGCTCGTTCTTCGAGTCGCCGCGCCAGTAGGCGCCGGAAATCTTTGTGAGCTTGAACGCTTTGAGGAAACGGGTATTCGGCACGTGCGGACCACGGCACATGTCCACATACTCCTCATGGAAATACAAGCCCATGGCTGTCTCGTCTGGCATGTCGTCAACCAGGCGCAGCTTGTATTCCTCGCCACGCGACTTGAACAGCTCGATAACCTCGGCGCGCGGGGTCATCTTTTTGATGACGTCGTAGTCCTTGTCGATCAGCTCGGCCATACGCTTTTCGATGGCCGCCATATCCTCGAGCGTGAAGGAACGCTCGAAGGCGATATCGTAGTAGAAGCCCTCTTCAATGACCGGACCGATCACCATTTTGGCGCTCGGATAGAGCTGCTTGACGGCATGGCCGACCAAGTGCGCGCAGGAGTGGCGAATGATTTCCAGCCCTTCCTCGTCCTTGGAAGTCACAATCTGCAGCGAGGCATCGTCTTCGATCAGATCGCAAGCATCGACCAGCTTGCCGTTGACCTTACCGGCCAGAGTTGCCTTGGCCAGACCCGCACCAATGGACTGAGCCACTTCAAGCACGGAAACAGGTTTGTCGAAAGTGCGCTGACTGCCGTCAGGAAGAGTGATGATGGGCATGGCGCCTCCTCTCCTAGTGGTGACCTCTACCAAAGGCCACATGGGTTGGGATGAGCCAGTACGCGATTCGACGGCATGCCTGCCATACGGTGGCAGGAGCCTTGCGGCAAACCAAAGCCGAACCAGAGTCACTGGAGGTAATAATGAAGAGCGGGATGCTTTCAGAAAGCCGAACCCCTGACAAGCGCCACAAAAGAAAGGGCCACGCGAGTGACCCTTGCCTTCCGAGCGAGCCGGACATCACGCCAATGGTGACAACCCGCCCCAAACGCCTTACGCCAAAGGGAAAGACATGCTGTAAACGTCACGAAAGCGCACAGTCTAGCACAACAGAATCAATAGCTTAGCGATGTATTTACGGGCGACGGTAGTGAAGCCACCCGGGAAAGAGACAACTCCCGGCCGGAATGACGAGCCGACTCCCCACAAAGATTGCTAGCGAATTGAACGATCAGCAAAGCACGAACCACGCAACTGCCCCAATCCACCAAACACCAAGTCAATCATCACCCTCGCATTTGACCTCTTTCTTGTACTCGTCACGCTTGGCTTCAACCTTGACCCGACAGGGACCATCCCAGTATTCGTCCTTCCACTCACCCCGTCGCCAAGTCCTGCCGCGCCCATCCGGGCACTTGACCTCCAACTTGTAGTCACCCTTGTCAGAGACCTCTTTCACGCGACAGGGCCCATCCCGGTACTCGTCCTCCCACTTTTCATCACGATGATCAGCGATAGCCCAACCAGAAAGGAAAGAGAACACCAGAAACGCACCCAGCAAAGACCCAGTACCCATGACACCCCCCAACAACGCACCCAGATTAAAGCCTCACATGAACTGAAAAACGCCAGCCATCCCTAAGACACTATCGCCACGACAATTGCTCCCCACCCGGGCGAATCCGCAGGACGCAGCCTCAGTGCTCTCCCGCTACAAGGGTGACGACTTCCGGGGGAAGAATCGCGAGTTGAAGGCGGACCTGGTCCGCGAGGTGATCGAGCGGGACGTGAAGACCCAGGCCGACTTCTACCAGTTGGTCGGCCAGTTCGGCGAACCACCAAGCGCTGCGCGCTCCGCGTGCCCAGGCCGCCGGCTCGCGACGATCATTCCACCCTTCCTGTAGTGCAACAGGACTTGAGTTGCTTCACTGACTGACCGTTTCGCAGACCCTGACGGAAGAACACTCTCGACCAGGCCGCAGGGGACGTTGCGTTGGCCTCTACCAGCCAAGACCCGTAGCTACCTGTCGATATAGGCAGAAATCGGCCAGCAGTTGTCAGTCAAAGATTCTAGAAAACAGTGGCGACTCAAAAGCTGGAACAGCGAGTACTATCCGGCTGACTAAGTCAGTGAGTGCTCGCCGTAAGCCGGTGGTCAGTCACAAGCATCTTCGCAAACATGATCGTCCAGTTTGCGACCGATGTTCATTTTTCTTTGGGGAGCTGCAACAGGACTCCAAACGCAGTGATGCCCAGTAGCACTGCCGCTAACAGCAGATTGATCGGTACACCGAGCTCTCGCAAAGCTTGGCTGGCATAGACATCGGTACCGGGGATCAAATAAGCCACGAACAGGCCAGGCCAGAAGCTGCCAGGAGCCAATCCGGCCGCCCATACCTGACCACGGCGCAAGGCGGCCAGGGAAAACAGGCTAACCAGCATCAGAGTGGTGAACTGCATGCCGATATGAAATCGCGCATGACCTGGCCAATCCGGATTGAACAAGTGGGTGGCGTTGAACACATCAGCGATGGCCACTATCGCCACGGTGGCGACGATTGCGAACCCCAACAGGCCTTTGCCCAGTGATGTGCGAGTCATGGCGGTCTCCTTTCACAGGGTCGGATAGTCGATAAAACCCGCATCCTCGCCGCCATACAGGGTCGCGCGATCGGCTTGAGCCAGTTCGGCGCCCCGGGCAAAGCGCTCCGGCAGGTCGGGATTGGCGACGAAGGGCGTACCGAACGATACCAGCGCGGCCTCTCCAGCCTTCAGCGCCGCCTCGCCACTCGCTGCGTCATAACCACCGTTGGCAATTACCGGACTGCGGCTCAGCGGGCCAAACGTTGCCAGAACGTCACGCGGCCAGTGAGGGAAATTGTCCAGCGGGAATAGCGCGCGCATCAGATGCACATAACCAGGCTGCAACGTATTCAATTCACCCAGCAGGTAGCTGTAGAGCCCCAGTGGGTCGCTGTCGATCATGCTGTTGAAGGGAATCACCGGCGACAGCTTGATACCCACGCGAGCGGAGCCCCACACCTCGATCAGCGCCTGCATCACCTCCAGCACGAAGCGGCTGCGCTTGGCGATGCTGCCGCCGTACTCGTCTATGCGCAGGTTGGCCGAGTCCACCAGAAACTGATTGGGCAGATAGCCGAACGCGGCATGCAGCTCAACGCCGTCAAAGCCCGCGCGTTTGGCGTTTTGAGCAGCGCAACGGAAATCGGCGATGACAGCCCGGATTTCACTCAAAGTCAGTTCGCGCGGCACCTCGTAATCCTGCATGCCATCCAGAGTGAAGTGCTGCTGGCCCTGGATCGCCACTGCCGATGGCGCCACCGGCAACGAGCCGCCACGCACACTGGAGTGACCGACCCGGCCGGTATGCCAGAGCTGCGCAAAAATCTTGCCACCTGCCGCACGCACCGCCGCCGTCACCTGTTGCCAGGCAACAATTTGCGCCTCGCTATAGAGGCCGGGGGTCAGCGGACTGCCGACAGCGTCTGCCGAGATATTGATCGCCTCACTGATGATCAGCCCGGCACTGGCACGCTGAGCGTAGTAAGTGGCCGTGGACGCCCGCGGCACCCCGGCAGCATCGGCCCGTGAGCGCGTCATCGGTGCCATCACCATGTGGTTGCGCAGATCAAGATCATGCAGGCGAGCGGGGCTGAGCAGTTGAGCGGTCATAGGAAGGTCTCCAGATTCACGCAGAGGGATATCAGGCGTGAACGGATCATCCGGTCCTGCATGTATAGGATAAAGTCCCCAAATCAGGAATGATTGCTCCATCAATGGAGCAATGGAGTGCTGTATGAAGCTGCTCAATGACATGGAGCTGTTCGTCGAAGTGATCAGGGCCAACAGCTTTCGCGGCGCTGCCGAGGCGGTCGGCATACCCAACTCCACGGTCTCGCGGCGCATCGCCGAACTGGAGCGACGCATCGGTCTGCGCCTGCTCAACCGCACCACACGGCGCATCGAACTCACCGAAGGCGGTCGGCTGTATTACGAGCGCTGCCGGCGTATCGTCGACGAAGCGCGCCTGGCCCATGAAGAACTCTCCGAGCTGGTGGACAACCCCAGCGGCCTGATCCGCCTGTCCATGCCCATCGACTTCGGCGTGGTCTACCTGGCACCGCTACTGGCCGAGTTCGCCGAACGCTATCCGCAGATCCAGTTCGACCTGGACCTCACGCCAAAGCGCCTGGACCTGATCCGCGATCAGGTTGACCTGGTAATACGTATCGGAGCCTTGCCCGACTCACAGTTGATTGCCCGCCCCCTTGGCACCCTGCAACGCGGCCTCTTCGCCAGCCCGAGCTACCTGGCCCGGCATGGTGTGCCTGACAGCCCTGCAGCACTGCTGCAACATCAGTGTCTGCGCATGCTGGATACACCCTGGGTACTGCACGATGGCGAACAGAAATTGAGCCTGGCAGTACAGGGACGCTACCTGCTTAACAACGTCGGCATGCTGCGCCGCCTGGCTCTGCTCGGCCAGGGAATCGCCATGCTGGTGGACGAGATGATCGGCGAGGATCTTGATCAAGGCCGATTGCATCGCGTGCTGCCCGACTGGAAGGCAGAGACCCTGCCGGTTTACGCGATTACCGAGACCCGGCTGGTGCCGGCCAAAGTACGCGTGTTGATCGACTTCCTCACTGAGCAGTTCAACCGTGAGTGAAGGACGCCCAGCGCATGCGCTGCGGCAATTGCTCTGCGAGAAAGTTGGACAACCAGCGCAGTCCAATGCGCCGACGTTGATCTTTGAATCGCCCCTGGTTTCGTAGCCACTCGATGACCGTTTCTGGCCGGTTTCTGCCCTTGGTCAAAGGTAACTACCGACCGATAGCTGCCTTTCAACGAATGACATTGCACTTGTCACTCGTCATCTACGGCATCATCCCGAGGCGCGCAGCCACTCCAATAATTCCATCTCCACACTATCCGGTTCGAATGCTGTCGGAGAAATTAGGCAATACCGCGAACCATCTTCAACGAACCCAGAAGGTGCTGCCAACACGCCGTTATGAATATCGTCTTGCACCAAGTGCCAGGGGCCAATGGCTACACCAAGGCCGGCGACTGCTGCCTGCAAGCTAAAGTAAAAGTGCTCAAAGCACTGCCCCTCCGCCGGAAGCATGGATCGGCCTGTAGCAGCGGCCCATTCTTGCCAAGCGTTAGGGCGTGTTCGGGTGAGCAATTTGGGCGCGGCCGCAACGAGCTTGCCGTCTGCAGTGAACCACTCGCAAACCCTATCAGGCCGGCACACCGGGGCAACTCTTTCACGGAACAACTCTTCCGCATAGTAATGAGCAGGGCGGGGAAAATCGTCGCGGCGGATCGCGAGGTCTATACCGTGATCGAAGGAGAAGGCCCCACCTCCTGCCACAAGATGAATGTTCAAGTCCGGGCGGCGCATCTGGAATTCACTCCAGCGTGGAATCAGCCAGCGCATTAACAACGTGGGTTCGCAAGAAAGCACTAGTTGTCGATCGCGACGTGCCTTCACACGTATTTCCGTTACTGCCTGAGTCATCAAGCCCAAGCCTTCGCGCACCGCGATTGCCAGCTTGCGCCCGTCGTCTGAGAGAAACACACGCCGACTACGACGTTCGAACAAATCGACACCCAGCTCATCCTCCAGCAAGCGCACGGCGCGGCTTATCGCGCCCGGAGTGACATGCAACTCTGCGGCTGCACGGGCAAAGTTCTCTAATCGGGCGGCGGCCTCGAAGCAGCGCAAAGCAACCAGCGAGGGCAGGCGAGAAATCGATAATGGTGACTCAGGCTCACCTTTTTCTTGAGAAAGCATCGTTAGTCATCCGCTTAATGCACAGCAAGAATATGGCTATCTCGAACCAGAGCCAAATTACCTCATGAACGAATGGATAGCTGTAGTCACTATAACTTTGCTGGCATGCATCAGTCCCGGGCCTGATTTTGCCCTTGTTTCTCGAAACAGCCTGCTGCTTTCACGCCGTACCGGAGTCCTTACGGCAGCCGGTATCGGCCTTGGGGTCGTTGTGCATGTCTGCTACACCCTCCTGGGGCTTGGACTGGTTCTTCAGCACTCGCTCTGGCTATTCAGTGCACTGAAGATGGCCGGCGCCGCCTATTTGATTTATCTCGGGATAAAAATGCTGGGGGCCATGCCCGCCGTAGGTCAGTTTGCTACTCCAGCCGCTGCACAGTCAGATATTGCCGCTCTTCGCACAGGGTTCCTGACTAATGCACTGAATCCCAAAACATCGATTTTCATCGTTAGCCTTTTCATAGGTGTAGTGCGACCCGAGACAACCTTGCCCATTCAAATTGCCTACGGTGTATTCATTTCAGCAGCCCATATCACCTGGTTCAGCCTTGTCGCGATGTTTTTTTCGACCGGCCAGATTCGGGAAAAGTTGATTGCGGTTCGGCATTGGGTGGATCGCGCTTTTGGAGGATTGCTAGTGAGTTTCGGTGTGATGCTGGCGACAACATTGTGAATGCACTGAGCGTCCGCTCTTGGTCGGTTGCTGCCTGATGCGACCGGCCGCTATATCGGGTCGAAAGTACCACGTCAGCATCAGACCGATGCTATTCAACTCCCACGCTTCGAATCAGCGAAATTGAGCCTAGCGCCGGGCTAACCGATACTGCCTGCCAATTTGAGTTGAGCACCTCAGCCTGAACCTCCAAGACGCCACCCCCGCCCTCTTCCATGCGGCTCGTATTCACAGCACCGACAACGCGATCAAGGCGACCACCAAGCGCTGCGCCAAGCGATTGCCGCGCAGCAAGCGTGATTTGAGGTTCGCCATCGTCGACAGCAGTGAACCGATCAAGCTGGTCAGCTACCTAACCGTGCGCCTGGACTAGTTAGGCTCGGCAACATTTGGAACTCTACATGACGGTTGTACGCACCACATGTCCCAATGTGCGAGCTGATCGGACACGCGCAAACTCGTCCGGGGAACGGCGGGCAATGGACTCTGTCGAGTGTGCGGCGTTGTCGCGTGCCGGCAGGGATGGCAACATCTATCACGACCTTGCCAGGATCACGAAGGATAGCGATATGCCGAACGGGTCTTGAGTACAGACCCGCACTGGCGCGTCAAGTAAATAGCTTTCGGTACTGGATTAAGCCCGAGCGATGAGCGATGCGCTCGTAAAGGTGCATGGCGTTATGGTGGGAATCGTGTGTCAGTCAGTGCACACGGGACACCCTGCGATACGTGTGCCGCACTCAGTACCGCCAGCACGAAATGACCCTGCGTGCGCTTCGCGACATCCGGGTGGAGCGGATCAGCAAGAACCACGCGCAGAAGCTTGCCATGGTCGACGCTTAGTTTGGGCGGTGGTGATGCCGATCACCAAGGAGTAGATCCTGGCCACCCGCGAAACGCCTGTCCCAGTTGGCCCTGGATCGTCAGTCGCACTCAACGGCCGCGGCTACCAGCAGCCGAACATCATGCGATATGCCGCGCCTTTCTACCCTCGGTTTTATCCGCCTTCTTGCTCTTGTGCTCGAACTCCCAGCCCTTGCAGGCCAAGCGCAGTGCCGCTGCTATAGGCGGTGATGGTGCGGCGGGTAAAGCCCAACTCGACGGCGGCAGTGGTCAACGACAATTTGTTAGCGGCCATCCAACGCTTGAACGCCTGAACAGGCATCACTTCACCGGCCTGCTCCAGCGCCAACCGGTATAGGGTGGTGGCCGCCAGTTCCAGGTCATTGCCCCAGGTCACATCGAAACCCCATTCACCGACCTGGGCGGTGCCGAACAGCGCCAGATCTTCCAGTGGTTTGAGGACTGGGAAGCTGCGGATGTGCTCGCGCAGGTCAATGCTGTAGGGCTTACCGTTGGCGAACACCACCAGCAAGGCATGCTTGCCGGCAATGGGCTCCACGCTGCTGATCTTGGCTTTGCTGATCATGGGTCAGTTCCTCCGGTTTTGCTCATCCCACACGCGCTGCAAATCAGCCGTGTGGTCAGCCGCCCACGCCAGGGCGGCTTTCAGGGCCTTGGGCTCGGCACCTTTGCCGAGAACCCTGAGCCCGTCGATCTCTACCAGCGACTCGCCGTCGGGCGCTTGCACATCGAAGTGCGGCGGCGCATGGTCGTCCGGGTAGATTTTGATTTTTCAGTTACGGTCGCTGTGTACGGTGGCCATAGGCAAGATTGTTGGGGAAAATTTTCTCTAGCAACAGTCCTCCTATCGCGTACTGCCACTCTCATAGGGGCGCCTAGAGCTGGACTCGTGCCTACGGACCGCGCTGTCGCGCTTTGCATTGGACCCCCGATGGTTGCTGTGAGGCTCGCCCATGCGAGTTTTCATCGTTTGAGTCTCCGCGCCGTCCCGGCGCTGCGCGCTCCGCTTGCCCGGGCTCTCGCCCACGTTGTCCATTTCCCTCCATTCCTGTGCCACTGACGAACTTCAGCGCGCTTCCCTGCGCACCCTTTTCGCACGCCCTGAACGATGACCGGGCTCGGCCAGGCGAAAAGGTCACTCAGCGAAGCAAGTGGGGGTATCTCGATGCAGGCGGTGACGGCCGGGACTCGGGTTAGCTGTGCCCTGCCCTACTGCGGCCAAGGTGTGGTCTTTGCGATTCACGGCGCCAGTTGCCGGAAAGTGTGCAAACGATGTGGGACGGGGTCGGCGTGCGCGGCGGAAATGCCCAGTTCGACGTGGTGTTTGAGAATGGCTCGATCTCGCACAAGCTCCCCGAGGCCATCGTCCGCGGAATCCAGTGGACCATTTACGACGAGCAGGCCAGCGCCGAGGAAATCGCCCAGCTGCTGCAGAACGCGGAACGCAAACTTGCTGCCGACACGCTGGCCCGGCACAACGCGGAGACAGCCTTTGCCATCGAGGTTGAGTGTCCGCAGGCGGCGCCAGAGCTGCAGCACCTGACCCAGGGTGACGACGTGTACAGCGGTAAGCTGGCGGCAGCGAACATGCGCGCAGCGTTGCGCAAGGCCTTCCCGAAAGTGAAGTTTTCCGCACGCAAGAGCCACTACGGCAGCGTCTCGGTGAGCAGGACCGATGGGCCGACCAAAAATGCCGTTGAAGCTATCGTGAGCCGGCACAAGGGCGGCTACTTCGACGGCATGGAGGACATCTACCAGCACGAGAAGACGCCATTCGTGGCGGTCTTCGCCGGAGCCGAGTATACGAGCAACAGGGTTTCTCGGTGGAGTACGTACAGCTGCTGATGGGGCATGCCAATGAGGAAATGACGACCTACTATCAGGCCGGCCACGAAGAGAAGGAGGTGGCGTTCAGAAAAGCTTAGGCGGGATTCAAGCTCTAAGCTGAGTGGAGCGTTTTTCCAGAATATTCCCAAAATATTCCCAAAACAAAAAGGGCGATCCTTTCGGATCGCCCTCTAAGCCCCGCGTGACGCGGGTTCGATTTGGTAGGCACAATTGGACTCGAACCAACGACCCCCACCATGTCAAGGTGGTGCTCTAACCAACTGAGCTATGTGCCTTCGATGGGTGCGCATTCTACGGATTCACTTTTCCCTGTCAACACCTTTTTTCGCTAACTCTCTGAAAAAGTGGATTTTTTACTGTTCATCGCCTCGTTGAATATTTTGCACAGAGGCTAGCCGACCCGTTTTAACTCAGGTAGCATCAGCACATCTGTAAAAAATAAAAAACAGAGATTCCATTATGACGCACACTCCCTACCCTCAGTCTTATTACGCGTTCTCGGCCAACCCGGTACCGGCTCGCCCTGAACTGCAAGGCGAGACCGAAACCGACGTCTGCATCATAGGCGCAGGCTATACCGGCCTTTCTACCGGCCTCTTCCTTCTAGAGAACGGCTTCAAAGTCACGATCCTCGAAGCCGCCAAGGTGGGCTTCGGCGCATCCGGCCGTAATGGTGGCCAGATCGTAAACAGCTACAGCCGCGACATCGATTCGATCGAGCGCGCCGCTAACCCGAAGAACGCCAAACTGATGGCCGACATGGCCTTCGAGGGCGGCCGCATCATTCGCGACCGCATCAAGAAGTACGACATCCAGTGCGATCTGAAGGATGGTGGCGTGTTCGCAGCCATCACCAAGAAGCAGATGGGCCATCTGGAAGCCCAGAAGAAGCTGTGGGAGCGCTTTGGCCATACCCAGCTCGAAATTCTGGACGCCAAACGCATTCGCGAAGTTGCGGCGACCGACAACTATATCGGCGGCATGCTCGACATGAGCGGGGGCCATATCCACCCGCTCAACCTCGCCCTGGGCGAAGCCGCGGCCGTTGAGTCCCTGGGCGGAGTCATCCACGAACAAAGCCCGGCCACTCGCATCGAACGCGGCGCCAACCCAGTGGTACACACCCCGAAAGGCCGTGTTAAAGCCAAGTTTGTCGTCGTGGCCGGCAACGCCTATCTGGGCAACCTGGTTCCCGAGCTGGCCAGCAAGTCCATGCCTTGCGGCACCCAGGTGATCACCACCGAGCCGCTGTCGGACGAACTGGCCAAGACCCTGCTGCCGCAGGATTACTGCGTCGAGGACTGCAACTACCTGCTGGATTACTACCGTCTTTCCGGCGACAAGCGCCTGATCTACGGCGGCGGCGTGGTCTACGGTGCCCGTGACCCGGCGAACATCGAAGCCATCATCCGGCCGAAGATGCTGAAGACCTTCCCGCAACTCAAGGACGTGAAGATCGACTTCGCCTGGACCGGCAACTTCCTGCTGACCCTGTCGCGCCTGCCCCAGGTCGGCCGGATCGGCGACAACATCTACTACTCCCAGGGCTGCAGTGGCCATGGCGTGACCTACACCCACATCGCCGGCAAGGTGATCGCCGAAACCCTGCGCGGCCAGGCCGAGCGCTTCGACGCTTTCGCCAGCTTGCCGCACTACCCCTTCCCTGGCGGTCGCATGTTCCGCGTGCCCTTCACTGCGATGGGCGCGTGGTACTACAGCCTGCGCGACAAGCTGGGCGTCTGATTCGCCTGCAAACGAGAACGGCGCCCCAGGGGCGCCGTTTTCGTTTCCGTGACTGCCTGTCAGGGCATTTGCAGTCGTGCCATCTTCGCCGCGTTGACCTGGCCCGCCGCAGCAAGCTCATCGGCCGCCTTCAGCCAGCGAGACCGCTCCACCGATGCCGGCAACTGGTTCGGTGCCTGCACCAGTACTGCCCAGCTCCCCGCTTCACCCCAGCCCGATTCAAACGCACTGAAACTCATCAGGGCGCGGCGCTCATGACCGTGGCGCAACAGCACTTGCTGGTTGGCGCGGTCGTAGCCAATCAACAGCACATAGCGCCAGGAGGGCATCCAGCCGAAGCCTTCGCGCAAATGCACCAGCACCGGATTGCCCGCAGCCACCTGCTCCAACAACTCATCCATCTGGTTGCCCAGCGGATAAACCATCAAGCCATGCTGGCGCGCCGTCGCCACCAGCCCCTCACGCAGGGAGGCTTCCTTCTGGGGCAGTTGCAGCTCCTTTTCGATCATGCCCGGCGTTACCTCTTCCCCCTGCTGAGTCAGCAAGGCCGCCATAGAAGCCGGCGCACTCTGGTAGGCATTCTGGGCGAAGAACGGCACGCCGTTCAGCTCGACCCGCTCCGGGCCCGCCCGCAATTTCGGCGATAGCGGCTGGGCAGCACAACCGACCAGCGCAGCAACGCATGCGACAACAAGGACGGGGCGGAACAATCGGTTCAGGACGGGCACGGCAACACTCGCTGTAGGCAACCTCGAACGATCGAAGATGATACTGGCAGGAGCCCGCCGGGTACATTGCGGCGCTAGCCCGGTGCTATCAGGAACAATGCCAGAGCACTCTGTATACCCTCCAAACCGACAAAAACGCACAACGCCCGGTACAAAAGTCGCTTACCCGTTCATTTCAGCGACAAAAACTTAGTTTTTCACGACGTGCTGTGACTTATCAGTCGGGTCTCGCCATCCACATTCACGACAGTGCAACAAAGGCGTGAAGCCGCACCGTCACCTTCATTGGGCACAATATGGAGAGACCCCTCCCATGAATACTCCGCTGCGTTTCAACGAAGCACTGATCATCGCAGGTCGTGCATTCAAACCCTTTCAGTGTGTTGCCTGGGCCCTGCAAGACGGCACCGGTGAACTCAGCATCAGCGTGATCGACCGTACCAGCACCCGCCTGCTCGGCCGTTCGAAGATCCCTAGCAGCACTTATTCCGATCCGGAGCAACTGGCAAGCATCCTCAAGCAGTCCCGCGAGGAGTTGAGCCGCAAAGGCTACGACCTCGAGCCCTGGTCGATGCCGGAATAATCGCACCAGCGCCAGTGCCCAATGCGCGGCGGGCAGGCCTTTCCTGCTCGCCCAGGCCGTTCTTTCCCTGCAATCGCCCTCCCCCAAACCAACAATCAAGCTGACCACCCCAGCAGGTGATTGATTTCGCCACCACTGGCGATATCTGTGGGCTTATTGTCATTGTTGCCACCCTCCATTCGCTGCAGACTGACGCCATCTCCTTCATCGAGATCGTCATGGACCCGATTCGTCACATCGCCTGCCTGGCCTTTCCCGAGGTGATGAGCCTGGACGTCACTGGCCCGTTGCAAGTTTTTGCCTCGGCCAACGTCGAGCGCCAGCGCCAGGGCCTGCCCCTCTCCTATGTGCTGCATCTCCTCGGCCCCGAAGCAGGTCCCGTGAAAACCTCGGCCGGCTTCAGCCTGGTTGCTGAGCAGGCTTGGCGCGAAGTCGACCCTGCCAGCCTGGACACGCTGTTGATTCCAGGCGGCATGCACATGCAAAGCCTCTGCAAAGACATCGAGCTTCTGGACTGGCTGCGACAGGCCGAACCCCATGTACGCCGCCTGGGCTCGATCTGCTCAGGCGCCTTAGTCCTGGCTGCGACCGGGCTACTGGATGGCCGCCAAGCCACAACGCACTGGTCGGATGTAACGGCGCTGAGCCGCCACGCCGAGGTGGACGTGCAAGGAGACCGCTTGCATACCTACGACCCGGAGGGCCGGGACGGCGATGCGCATGTCTTTACGTCTGCAGGTGTCACCGCCGGTATCGACCTGGCGCTGGCCCTGGTGGAGGCGGACCTGGGTCGTCCGATTGCACTGGCAGTGGCCCGGCATCTGGTGCTGTTCCTACGTCGCCCCGGCGGACAGACGCAATTCAGCGCCCTACTCACCCCGGACCCCAGCCGCACACCGCGGTTGGCCGCCCTGCTGGAATGGATTCCCGCCAACCTGGGTGCCGATCTGTCCCTGGAGGCCCTTGCGGCCCAGGCGAAGATGGCGCCGCGCAGTCTTTCGCGTCTCTTCGCCCAGGAACTGGGCATGGGCCCTGGCAAGTATGTGGAACGGGTCCGTGTGGAAGCGGCCCGCACGCTGCTGCAGGACGCCCAGGCATCCATCGCCAGGGTGGCGCACCTGACTGGTTTCGGCCACCCCGAGAATCTGCGTCGCACGTTTCACAAACACCTGTCCGTCAGCCCGCAGGAATACGCGGAGCGCTTCGGACGCCCGACATCTGACTGAGGATCCCGCCATGCTCGAACTCCGCCCCAATTGCGAATGCTGCGACAAGAATCTGCCGCCCGAGTCCACCCAGGCAATGATCTGCTCATTCGAATGCACGTTCTGCCGCGATTGTGCCGATCAGCGCCTGCACGGAACCTGCCCCAACTGCGGTGGTGAGCTGCTTCGACGGCCGATCCGTCCAGCGACGGCGCTCGCGAAGCATCCCGCTTCCGATCGGCGCATCCTGAAACCCGCCGACTGCCCGAGCTGAAGATCAGCACAACACGCTGGATTGATACTGTTGGTGACGAATGTCACGCCGCTCGGGATGAATATTTGCGGCTTGTCGCTGGAGTACCGCGCTGAAATGATCCGCTGGCACATCCTCTGGACGTTCCTGCCTACTCTCAAAGCATTGGGCTTCGCGCAACTCAGCCCAAACTGCGGTGGGGAGGACCCATGAGCATGAAAAAGGCGACCCGAAGGTCGCCTTTTTCAATGCGTTGCACGCCTTACTAGTAGTAGGCGTTCTCGCGGTTGCTGTGGTCGGTGACGTCACGCACGCCTTTCAGCTCCGGAATGCGCTCCATCAGAGTCTTCTCGACGCCATCCTTCAGGGTCATGTCGACCATGCCGCAGCCCTGGCAGCCGCCGCCGAACTGCAGCACAGCGATGCCCTCTTCGACCACATCCACCAGGCTCACCTGGCCGCCGTGGCTGGCTAAGCCTGGGTTGATCTCCGTCTGGAGGTAGTAGTTGATGCGCTCGTTGAGCGGGCTTTCTTCGTTGACCATCGGCACCTTGGCGTTCGGCGCCTTGATGGTGAGCTGACCACCCATGCGATCAGTGGCGTAGTCCACCACGGCATCTTCCAGGAAGGGTTCGCTGACACCGTCGATCCAGGCGGTGAAAGCGGCCAGCGCAACGGCATTGTCCTCGGGTTTCTGTTCGCCCGGCTTGCAGTAGGCGATGCAGGTTTCGGCGTACTGGGTGCCCGGCTGGGTGATGAAGACTCGAATACCGATGCCCGGGGTGTTCTGCTTCTCCAGCAGGTCAGCCAAATAATCCTGGGCAGCTTGGGTAATGGTGATGGCGCTCATGGCAACTCCTCGCAAACATGGGCGCAGTGTACGCCAAAGGGGAACAGGGGTTAAAGCCCTACCAATTTAGTAGGAATAATTCGCGTCCAGCCCGGCTCCGGAAGCTGCTTGCGATGTAGCGAGCTAGCAAAGGACAGGGCGAGAATGGCGAGGATGCTGGGTTTACGCGCTTTGAAGCACACAGCCGAAGCCATTCTCAACGCAGTTGTTCTGACGCGAAGTAAATCGTGGGCAGGCACTCACAGGTTCTGATAGCGGTTCATGTCCAACTCCCCCGCCTCCACCGGCTCCGTTTCGCGGATATGGGCGGCCAGATCATGGAAGTAGAACCAGAATTGCGGATGGGTACGCCGAATACCCCAACGCTCCACCAGCTTGTTGAACGCGGCACCATCCTTCGCCTGTTCCAGGGCGTTGACGAAAGCCTCCACCTCCCCCGCCTTGAGGTTGAACATGAAGTTCGGGTAGCTGGAGAGCACACCAGGATAGAGGGTCAGTGTGTCCAGCCCTGGCTGGTAGCGCAGCTGCTCACCCAGCATGAAAGCCACGTTGCTGTGGGCGCGATTGCGCAACAGGCTGTAGACCTCGCGTTGTCCGTCGGGGAGCTCGACGCGCAGTAGGGTTGCTTCCGGCAATTGCTCGACCACCTTCAAGCCCGCTGCCGGCCGGCTCACCAGGCGACTGAGCACCTGCTCCGCATCCTGCAGCTCCGGCACGATGCCAGGCCGGTAGCAGCGGCCGTCACGGCAGCGGTTGATCGGATCGGGACGCGCATTGAGGCCCGCATAGCGCATCAGCAGCTCCTGAGCAAAGGTGCGTTTCGGGTCCTTCTCGGGCAGGGACAAGGCGGTGGGGGTGTCCTTGTCGATGCTTTGATAATCCATCCACATCTTTACCTTGCCGCTTTTCTGGTACCAGTCACCCAGCAAGGCCGCGCGAGATTCGGCCGGCATCAGACGAAGGAAGTTGACCTCAGCGCCATTGCGGATCAGATCGAAATAGAGTCGCGTCTGCGCCTGGTGGGAAACGTTGCCGAACACATCGAAGTTGACGACCAGTTGGTAGTAAGTGCGCTCGAGAAGTGGATAGTCCATCCACCAGATGGTCTGGGGGACGTCGCCGATCAGGCCTTTACGCACCGAGGCGCTGTCGTGCTGGCGGAAGATGGACAACAGCGCATCGTCGTTGCCGGTCCAGATGTGCGCCCAGCTTGGAGGCGGCGCATGGGCGTATGCCTCCATGCGTAGCGCTTCGTACTCGTTGCGCTTGTCGCGGTAGGTGTGCCAGAGGCCGAGCAAGTCACCGATGTCGTCGAACTGACCCGGCATCGCCAGCAGCGGCGTCGCTTGCTCACGGTACTCAGCATCGGTGATGTAGAGGTCGTGGGCGGGAGCCTGGAACAGCGCCCAGAAGTTATCGCGGATGACGTCGGTGGCAATCTGCCCACGGCAGACGGGGCCGCGGATGAAGGTACGCACGAAGTACTCGGCGTTATCCAGCATGAACTGGTAGCGCGCTTGTGCCGGAATGGCCTGGAAGGTCTCGAAGGGATTGGCGCGACGCTGCACACCATAGCCAGGCACCTGGTCCACGGCCCAGTCGCCGGAATAAAACAGCTCTTTGACCCGCGCCATCTTCGCCGCGCTCAGCGGATAGGTGATGTGGGTCTTGTGCACGATCACGCCCTGGATGGGCCAGAGACGGTAATAGAACGTATTACCCGGATCTTCGTTAGGCCGGCGCGTGGCAATGGGATCGATGAGTTGCCCACTGGGAGTGCGCGAGCGCACCAACTGGAAGAAATGACCGGACTCTCCGCCCTCGAAATAGAGATGCGCAAGGAACAGGTGCTCGAACAACCAGCGCCCCACCAGCGTTTCACGGGCGCCTGGAGCATTCAGCAGCGCTTCCCACTCAGCTACCTGGCGCGCTTCGGCAACGCTGGGCTGTACCACTTGCTCCTCCACCTTGGCACCTTCGGCAATCCAGCTTTGCAGCTTCTGATACTCCGCCTCGCTGAGGCCAGTAACGGCGAAAGGCATTCCGGCTCGGGCATGCTTGCGTGCGTAGTCGTCAAACTCGCCGGGTAAGGGGCACTGATTCTGCCGGTTGATACTGATATCGAGATCGGCCGGTAGTTTGGCGTTGGGTTTCGGCGGGACGGACCGCCCCAGCTCCAACATCCGCGCCATCAGCGCGGCCTGGGCGCCGTTGGCGTCCAATACGGAATGGAAACCTTTGCGTCTCCACGCCTCCGCGCCTTGGGCATCGACGTACAGTCGAGTGACTTCCTGGGCCTTGGTGCGTCCACCGTCATAAACCGGAAGCTTGTTTGCGCCGCGCGCTGCACCTTCAGCACTGCCGAGATTGAGCTGGCAGGGGGAGTCGTAGCAGGCGTGGCACGCCACGCACTTCTGGGTGAAGATCGGCTGGATGTCACGGCTGTAGGACAGCTCGCCCGCCAACGTCGGGCGAATCCACAGCATGAGCAAGACAACCAGGGTGGCGAGGACTCGCAGCGACATGACTCGATCCATGAGGAGCAAATGGGCGGATTCTACTGGCTTGCAGATCAGAGCGGTGATCTCGCCCCACCGCCAACATGAACAAAATTCATGGAAATGGCGAACAAGCTAAAAATTACTAAGGTTTTGTTATCATCCCCGCCTTTGTTCACGCCATCCCTCAGGTAGTTCCCATGTCCGACCGCATCGCCCGCCAGCAAGCCCTGCAACAGGCGCTCAAAGAGCGCATCCTGATCCTCGACGGCGGCATGGGCACCATGATCCAGAGCTACAAGCTGCAGGAAGAGGACTATCGGGGTACCCGCTTCGCCGACTGGCCGAGCGACGTGAAGGGCAACAACGACTTGCTGCTGCTCTCCCGCCCGGATGTGATCCAGGCCATCGAGAAGGCTTACCTGGACGCCGGTGCGGACATCCTCGAAACCAATACCTTCAACGCCACTCGCGTGTCCCAGGCCGACTACGGCATGGAAGCGCTGGTCTATGAGCTGAACGTCGAAGGTGCACGCCTGGCCCGTGAAGTGGCCGACGCCAAGACCGCAGAGAATCCGGCCAAGCCGCGCTTCGTTGCCGGCGTACTCGGCCCAACCAGCCGCACCTGCTCCATCTCGCCGGACGTGAACAACCCCGGCTACCGCAACGTCACCTTCGACGAGTTGGTGGAGAACTACACCGAAGCCACCCGCGCACTGATTGAGGGAGGTTCGGACCTGATCCTCATCGAGACCATCTTCGACACCCTCAACGCCAAGGCAGCGATTTTCGCCGTGCAGGGCGTGTTCGAGGAGTTGGGCTTCGAACTGCCGATCATGATCTCCGGCACCATCACCGATGCCTCCGGCCGCACCCTGTCGGGCCAGACCACCGAGGCATTCTGGAACTCGGTTCGCCACGCCAAGCCAATCTCCGTGGGCCTGAACTGCGCGCTCGGCGCCAAGGACCTGCGCCCGTATCTCGAAGAGTTGTCCAACAAGGCCGAGACCCACGTCTCCGCCCACCCGAACGCCGGCCTGCCCAACGCCTTCGGCGAGTACGACGAAACGCCGGCGGAAATGGCCTCGGTGGTCGAGGAGTTCGCGGCGAGCGGCTTCCTCAACATCGTCGGCGGTTGCTGCGGCACTACCCCGCCGCACATCCAGGCCATCGCCGAAGCCGTGGCCAAGTATCCCCCGCGCGCTATCCCGGATATCCCCAAGGCCTGTCGCCTGTCGGGACTGGAGCCCTTCACCATCGACCGCAACTCGCTGTTCGTGAACGTCGGCGAGCGCACCAACATCACGGGCTCCGCCAAGTTCGCCCGACTGATCCGCGAAGAGAACTACACCGAGGCCCTGGAAGTCGCCTTGCAGCAGGTTGAGGCCGGCGCCCAGGTGATCGACATCAACATGGACGAGGGCATGCTGGACTCGAAGGCGGCCATGGTCACCTTCCTGAACCTGATCGCCGGCGAGCCGGACATCTCCCGCGTGCCGATCATGATCGACTCCTCCAAGTGGGAAGTGATCGAGGCGGGCCTGAAATGCATCCAGGGCAAGGGCATCGTCAACTCCATCTCCATGAAGGAAGGCGTGGAAGCCTTCAAGCACCACGCCCGCCTGTGCAAGCGCTATGGCGCCGCCGTGGTGGTGATGGCCTTCGACGAGGTCGGCCAGGCCGATACCGCCGCGCGCAAGAAAGAAATCTGCAAGCGCAGCTACGACATCCTGGTCAACGAAGTGGGCTTCGCGCCGGAAGACATCATCTTCGACCCGAACATCTTCGCCGTGGCCACCGGCATCGAAGAGCACAACAACTACGCGGTGGACTTCATCGAAGCCTGTGCCTACATCCGCGACGAGTTGCCCTATGCGCTGTCCTCGGGCGGTGTGTCCAACGTCTCCTTCTCCTTCCGCGGCAACAACCCCGTGCGCGAGGCGATCCACTCGGTCTTCCTCTACCACGCGATCAAGAACGGCCTGACCATGGGCATCGTCAACGCGGGCCAGTTGGAAATCTACGACGAAATTCCCGCCGAGCTGCGTGAAAAGGTCGAAGACGTCGTACTCAACCGCAACCCTGACTCCACCGAGGCCCTGCTGGCCATCGCCGACACCTACAAAGGCGGCGGAGCGGTCAAGGAAGCCGAGAACGAGGAATGGCGCAGTTATCCGGTGGGCAAGCGCCTGGAGCACGCCCTGGTGAAAGGCATTACGACCTTCATCGTCGAAGATACCGAAGAGTGCCGCCAGCAATGCGCACGCCCGATCGAGGTGATTGAAGGGCCACTGATGTCAGGCATGAACGTGGTGGGCGACCTGTTCGGCGCCGGCAAGATGTTCCTGCCCCAGGTGGTGAAGTCCGCCCGTGTCATGAAGCAGGCGGTTGCCCATCTCATTCCCTTCATCGAAGAGGAAAAAGGCGACAAGCCGGAAGCCAAAGGCAAGATTCTCATGGCCACCGTGAAGGGTGACGTGCACGACATCGGCAAAAACATTGTCGGCGTGGTGCTGGGTTGCAACGGCTACGACATCGTCGACCTCGGCGTGATGGTTCCGGCAGAGAAGATCCTCCAGACTGCCATTGCCGAGAAATGCGACATCATTGGCCTTTCCGGACTGATCACCCCGTCCCTGGACGAGATGGTCCATGTCGCCAAGGAAATGCAGCGCCAGGGCTTCAGCCTGCCGCTGATGATCGGCGGCGCCACGACCTCCAAAGCCCACACAGCGGTGAAGATCGACCCGCAGTACAGCAACGACGCCGTGGTGTACGTCACCGACGCCTCTCGTGCCGTGGGCGTAGCCACCCAACTGCTGTCCAAGGAACTGAAGGCCGGCTTCGTCGAGAAAACCCGCGCTGACTATGTCGAGGTGCGTGAGCGCACCGCCAACCGCGCCGCCCGCACCGAGCGCCTGGCCTATTCCGATGCCCTGGCAAACAAACCTCAGTTCGACTGGACTGGCTACCGCGCACCCAAGCCGAGCTTCACCGGTGTGCAAATGCTGGAGGACATCGACCTGTCGGTGCTGGCCCAGTACATCGACTGGACCCCCTTCTTCATCTCCTGGGATCTGGCCGGCAAGTACCCGCGCATTCTCACCGATGAAGTGGTGGGCGAAGCGGCCACTTCCCTGTTCAACGACGCCCAGGCCATGCTCAAGCAACTGATCGACGGCAAGCTGATCAAGGCCCGCGCAGTATTCGGCTTCTGGCCGGCCAACCAGGTGGATCATGACGACGTGGAGGTGTACGACGGCCACGGCAAGGCCCTCGCGCGACTTCACCACCTGCGCCAGCAAACCATCAAGCCCGACAGCAAGCCGAACCTCTGCCTGGCCGACTACGTGGCGCCCAAGGAGAGCGGCATCACGGACTACGTCGGCGGTTTCATCACCACCGCCGGCATCGGCGCCGAGGAGTTGGCCAAGCAGTTCGAGGCCAAAGGCGACGACTACAGCGCCATCATGGTCAAAGCTCTGGCAGACCGCCTGGCCGAAGCCTGCGCCGAGTGGTTGCATGAGCGCGTGCGCAAGGAATACTGGGGCTACGCGGCCGACGAGCGCCTGGACAACGAGGCACTGATCAAGGAGCAATACAAAGGCATCCGCCCCGCTCCAGGCTATCCGGCCTGCCCGGATCACACTGAGAAAGGCACCCTCTTCCACTTGCTCGACCCACAAGGCACCAGCGGCGTGACGCTCACCGAGCACTACGCCATGTTCCCGGCGGCCGCAGTCAGCGGCTGGTACTTCGCACACCCCGAAGCCCAGTATTTTGCGGTGGGCAAAATCGAGCGCGACCAGATTGAGAGCTACAGCAAACGCAAGGGGCAGGACCAGGCCGTAAGCGAGCGCTGGCTGTCGCCGAACCTCGGGTACGAGAGCTGATTGTAGGGGCGAAATCATTCGCCAACCGGACCGTCAGGTTCGGCCCTGGGTCTCGCAGGGGGGGCGCTGCGCGTCCCTTGGCGAATGAATTCGCCCCTACAGGTAAAGCCAACGCCCATGAAAAAGCCCCGCATCGCGGGGCTTTTTCATTCTGTGGGGGCTCAGGTCTTGCTGCGCCGCACGAATTTGATCGACCACTCGAAGTTGGGCTTGCGCGTGACGCTGATGGCGCGGCGGGTAACGGTGTCGAGGGTGACGTTCCAGAAGCCCGTGCTGGGGATCACGATCTTCGCCGGGAAGCGGTCGAAGGCGCCGCCGTGGTAGCTGTGGCGACCGCCGTTCTTGAAGCTGCGGAAGTTCGCATCGCTCATCAAACGGATGTTGCAGGTCTGCGAGCACTGGATGACGACCAGATCGCCCTCGTTGAGGTGCTCGCGTTGATGGATGAACTTCATGAACAGCTCCAGAATCGCTGAATCGAACAGCGCGCCAGAATACCACGGAGGCAAATGCCACCGCCTCGCCTACGCTGAACAAGCCGACCAGGCGGATTGCCCGGGCGAAACGGAATGTTCGCCACGTGCGCATCCGATTCTTCAGGAACCCGACCGACCAAGGTGAATACAACATGCCCTACGCCAGCCGAATTCCCGCACTCCTGATTGCCTTCGGACTCATCACGGCCTGCAGCAGCCATGCCGAGAACGATGGTTTGAACGTGACCACCAGCGCAGCCGAAGCCTACGCCCAGGGTGTGCCCGGCGGCGTCGCGTCCGAGACCGAGCAGATCTCGGCAGTTGTCACGGCTGTCGATCATCAGAAGCGGACCTTCACGCTCGAGGACGAGCAGGGTAACCGCCAGACCTTCAATGCAGTGCCGGAAATGCGCAATTTTTCGCAGCTTAAAACCGGTGACCGGGTCAAGGCGGTGGTGACTCACGAGCGCGTTATCCAACTGCGCGCACCAGGCGAAGCTCAGGAAGATGGCGCGGCCGGACTGGTGGCGACGGCACCGGAAGGCAGCAAGCCGGGGATGCTGATCGCGGACACCGTGGAAATCACCGCCGTGGTCAAGGCCATCGACACCACCCAGCACACTGCCACCCTGGAGTTCGCCGATGGCAGCCGCAAGGTCGTGAGAGTGCGTCCTGACATAGAGCTCAAACCCACCTACCTCAACCAGGAGGTGGTGATTCGACTGACCTCGGCCCTGGCCATCAGCGTAGAGGCGCCCTGACGCGCGCCAACCGGCTGGTCGGAGGGTCTGCCACCTCATTGGGGACAGTGGTAGGATGCGCGCCCCATGCGTATCAGCGATATCCACCAACGCCTTGCCGACCTCGGCGCTCTCCCTGTCCACAGCGGACGGGTGGTGCGTTCCTGGCTGCAGGGCAAGCCCCTGGATGCCGGCACCCGCCGCCAACACACCGAGCACTTCCTGCCGCTCAGCGTCCGTGACGGCTTGCCCGCGCTGGCCAACGAGTTGGAGGCACTGGTTCACCTACGTTCGGAGCACCCCGGCGTAGACGGCTCCGCCCGCCTGCTGGTGGCATTGCGCGACGGCCAGATGGTGGAGAGCGTGCTGTTGCCCCGCGACGGGCTTTGCGTTTCGACCCAGGTCGGCTGCGCCGTGGGTTGCGTGTTTTGCATGACCGGCAAGAGCGGACTGCTGCGCCAGGTGGGCAGCGCCGAGATCGTCGCCCAGGTCGCCCTCGCCCGCCGCTTCCGGCCAGTGAAGAAAGTCGTATTCATGGGCATGGGCGAGCCGGCGCACAATCTGGAGAACGTGCTCGAGGCCATTAATCTGTTGGGCACTGACGGCGGTATCGGTCACAAGAACCTGGTGTTCTCCACCGTCGGCGACATGCGCGTCTTCGAGCGCCTGCCCCAGGAGCGGGTCAAGCCAGCCCTGGCCTTGTCCTTGCACACCACCCGTGCCGACCTCCGCGAGCAGCTGCTGCCCAAGGCACCGCGCATCGCTCCGGATGAGTTGGTTGAACTGGGCGAGCGCTATGCCCGCACCATCGGCTATCCCATCCAGTACCAGTGGACGCTGCTCAAGGGCATCAACGACAGCCAGGATGAAATGGACGGCATTCTGCGCCTGCTCAAGGGCAAGTACGCGGTGATGAACCTCATCCCCTACAACAGCCTGGATGCCGACGAATACCAGCGCCCCGATGGTGATCGAATCGTGCAGATGGTCCGCTACCTGCACAGTCGCGGCATTCTTACCAAGGTGCGTAATTCTGCTGGCCAGGACGTCGAGGGTGGCTGCGGCCAGTTGCGCGCCCGTGCCGTGGAACTGGTCAACACTCGCCGCTTGCCTCGCCCCGCCTCCTGAGCGATCGGACAACACGTTCGTGCCGACGAGCTAAGCTCAGGCCAGGAGGTGTCCCATGGACGACAAAAATCACGACCAACCCCTGAGCTTCCGCGAAATGCTGCAGAGCGTGCTGGCAGCTGCCTTCGGCGTGCAGAGCGGGAAGAATCGCACCCGCGACTTCAGTCGCGGCAAGCCCAGCCACTTCATCATCCTCGGCGTGCTATTCACCGTGGTCTTCGTGCTGGTGCTCTATGGCCTGGTGCGCCTGGTACTCCACTTCGCCGGCCTCTGAAGCCTCAGTCGATCAGAGGCGCAAGGGAGAAGCGATAGTCGCGCGCGCCTTTCTTGCCCACCAGGCTGAAGGCCCGGAAGTCCAGGTCGAAGCCATACCGCTCGATATGTCGCAAGAGCCGCGTTGTCTTGTCCCGGTCCAGGGCCATGAACAACCGCACTTCACGATCCTTGCCACCGTGACGGGCGAAATCCAAGCCAGCGTCGTAGTCATGCAACAGCACCATGGCCCAGCCGCCCAAGGTGAAGTGACCACTGACCAAGGCGCTGATCTTGCCATCGAGATAAGTGCGCAAGACTTCCGGTGAATTGTTCAGTGCAGAGAAAAGGAGGTCCTGCCCAGGCTTGCGCCCCAACTCGGTGGCGGCCAGCATCGCACCAAAGGCCATTTCATCGTTGGCCGACCACACCAGTTTCACATCCGGGTAGCGCTGAAACAGCTGCAGGGCCTGGGTATAGGCGCGCTCACGGCTCCATTCGCTGTAGACCAACTGGCGCAGACGGGCATTGGGGAACTCGGCCAGTGCCTGCATAAGGCCCTGCTCACGTCGCTGGGCCGCGGGCGTCTGTTTGACGCCGGAAAACGCCAGCATATCGAAGGGCTGGCCAGGCGCCAGGCGCTCCTGCTGTTCCAACAGCGAGCGCGCCATCAGGTAACCGGCCTCCTCATCATTGGGGACCATGCTGCCAATCCAGTCGGGGTAGCGCTCCCGGGTGCCCCCGGTCAGTAGCTGCTGATCAGGCGTCAGGTTGCTGTTCACGGTAAACAGCTTGACCCCGCTACCGCGCGACAGACGCAGGATTTCGGGCGCTGCGTATTGCTCATTGACGAACACCAGATAGTCAGGACGATCCGCCCCCTGCAACACCTCACGGGCCTGGTCGAGCATCAAGCCCAGGTCGCGCTCGGCATAGTGGATCTCAAGGTCCATGCCAAGGTCGTTGGAGGCCGCCTGCATGAACTGCGCATAACTCGCCCAGAAGGGTTCGTCGTGACGCCCCGGATTGAGAAAAACCACGGAAGCGGCGCTCAGCGCCTGGCTAACACCCAGGCAGAGGCACAGTAGAAGGCAAGCACCCAGTCCTTTCATTCCATCACCCAGGAAAAATCGGCGGCGCAGTATAACTGCTTCTTACCGGGTGATCGGAGGTAACGGGGCCGCCAGGCCCCGCTGTCTACTGGTGGCTGACCCAGAACACCGCAGCGGAAACGGCGATCAGGATCAAGAAGAAGATGGCCCAGGCATCGACCTTGCTGTCTTGGCTGGAATCTTCGGAATGCTCGGTCATGACGTCCCCCAATTGTTGTGGTTATAGGCGGCTTGCACTTCGAGTAAAGACCACCCCCCGCCGGGCCTCAAGCCAAAGGGCTATGCGCGGTCTCAGGGCAATAACTTCTGGTTCTTTACATATACTCAAACATCACTTTTGCGCATAACCCCGAACTGGTATCTTCCTCCGGCTCCGCGGGGAGTGCGCGGCCGTGCGCGCAGAAAAGCTGTAAGCAGCCTGACAACAGGACATTTCATGTACGTATACGACGAGTACGATCAACGGATCGTCGAGGACCGCGTCAAGCAGTTCCGCGATCAGACCCGCCGCTATCTGGAAGGCGAGCTTTCGGGTGAGGAATTCCGCCCGCTGCGCCTGCAGAACGGCCTGTACATCCAGCGCTACGCGCCCATGCTGCGTGTCGCCGTGCCCTACGGCCTGCTCTCTTCCGTCCAGGTGCGCAAGCTGGCGCAGATCGCTCGCGATTACGACAAGGGCTACGCCCACATCAGCACCCGCCAGAACGTCCAGTACAACTGGCCGGAACTGGAAGACGTGCCGGAAATCCTCGCCGAGCTGGCCACCGTGCAAATGCACGCCATCCAGACCAGCGGCAACTGCATCCGAAACACCACCACCGACCAGTTCGCCGGCGTTGCCCGTGACGAACTCGTCGACCCGCGCCCCTGGTGCGAGATCATCCGTCAGTGGTCCACCTTCCACCCGGAATTCTCCCACCTGCCGCGCAAGTTCAAGATCGCCGTCAACGGCGCTGTGAGCGACCGTGCCGCCATCGAAGTCCACGACATCGGTCTGGAAGCGGTGCAGAACGAAGCCGGCGAACTGGGCTTCCGCGTATCAGTCGGTGGCGGCCTTGGCCGTACCCCGATCGTCGGCAGCTTCATCAACGAGTTCCTGCCCTGGCAGCACCTGATCAGCTATCTCGACGCGATTCTGCGCGTGTACAACCGCTACGGCCGTCGCGATAACAAGTACAAGGCGCGCATCAAGATCCTGGTCAAGGCACTGACCCCGGAAGTGTTCGCCGAGCGCGTGAACGCCGAGTGGGTACACCTGAAGGATGGCCCGACCACCCTGACCGAAGCCGAAGTGGAGCGTGTCGCCAAGCACTTCGTCGACCCGACGTACAAGACCCTGGAAGACCAGGACGCTGCCCTCGCTGCCCTGGATACCGAGCACCCGGGCTTTGCCCGCTGGCGTGAGCGCAACGTGATTGCGCACAAGAAGCCCGGCTATGCCGCGGTGACTCTGTCGCTCAAGCCCACTGGCGTCGCGCCGGGCGATGTCACAGACAAGCAGCTGGACGCTATCGCCGACCTGGCTGATCGCTACTCCTTCGGCGAAGTGCGCAACAGCCACAACCAGAACATCATCCTGGCAGATGTCGAGCAGGCCCAACTCTTCACCCTCTGGGGCGAGCTGCGCGAACTCGGCTTTGCCACCCCGAACGTGGGTCTGCTGACCGACATCATCTGCTGCCCAGGCGGCGATTTCTGCTCCCTGGCCAACGCCAAGTCGATCCCGGTGGCCGAAGCCATCCAGCGCCGTTTCGACGACCTGGACTATCTGTTCGACATCGGCAACCTCGACCTGAACATTTCCGGCTGCATGAACGCCTGCGGCCACCACCACGTCGGCCACATCGGCATTCTCGGCGTGGACAAGAAGGGCCAGGAGTTCTACCAGGTGTCCCTCGGCGGCAGCGCCGGCCGTGATGCCAGCCTGGCGCAGATCCTCGGCCCGTCCTTCGCCCAGGACGAAATGGCCGACGTGATCGAGAAGATCATCAAGGTCTACGTGGAACAGCGCACCGAAGACGAGCAATTCCTCGACACCTTCCGCCGCATCGGTATCGACCCGTTCAAGGAGCGCGTATATGCAGCGAATCATTAAGAACGGTCAGGTCATCGACGAAACCTGGCATCTGCTGGCCAAGGACGCACCCCTGGACGGTATCCCCAACTGCGACGACATCATCATCCCGCTGGCGCTCTGGCGCGATCACGCCCATGCGCTGAAAGCCCGCGACGGCGGCCTCGGTGTCTGGCTGGACAGCGACGAAGAGATCGAAGAAATCGCCGACGACCTGGAACACTTCCAGGTCATCGCACTGAACTTCCCCGCCTTCACCGACGGCCGCCACTCCTCCACCGCCTACCTGCTGCGCCAACGCTACGGCTACAAGGGTGAAGTACGCGCCATAGGTGACGTGCTGCGCGACCAGCTCTTCGCCCTCCAGCGTTGTGGCTTCGACGCCTTTGCACTGCGGGCGGACAAGGACCCGTACGACGCCCTCAAGGCCTTCGAAGAGTTCTCCGAGGTCTACCAGGCATCCAGCGACCAGCCCCTGCCGCTGTTCCGCCGCCGTACGGCCTGAGTGATGCACCAACAAAGAGCCCCGCACACGCGGGGCTCTTTGGCTTCATCGTCCATGAGCGCGTTCCTACAGGTGATGGCACCTACCTACGGCGCGCGAACCGCATCCCACGCCACCTGCATGAACAGCTCGCGGCAATCGGCCAGACTGGTGCGAGTGCGTCCTGCCAGCCAGTTACGGGTGAAGTCCTGGACCGGCCCGATGACAACAGAAACGAAGCAGTCGCGAGGCATTTCACGGTAGGCACCTGATTCGCGATGAGGCCGCAGTATCTCTTCAATGCGCCCATGGTGCAGGCGGTTGGTTTCCCGCAGCTGCTCACCCAGCTCGCTCGCCTCCACCCTCCCCCGGCTGTGCAGGATGAACCTCGCCCAGTCCGGGTTCTCCAGCACCCAGTCGACATAACAGGCCACCAGCAGCTTGATGCAACCCTCGGCGCTATGCACCTTGGCGAACCCCGCCTCCAGCAAACGCGCATAGCCACTCACCCCCTCCAGATAGAGAGCGGCAATGATGCGCTCCTTGTTGCCGAAATGGTGGTACAGGCTACCGATGCTGGCACCGGATCGGTCACGGATCATCTCGATGGTGGTGGCATCCACGCCCTGTTCACTGAAGCAGGCCAGCGCAGCCTGGAGGATGTCGTCTTTTCGGGAGGGACGGCCCATTGGATTCCTTTAATGAAACTAGAATATTTTTCTAGAATAACTTTCTAGCTTTCGTATACTGCCCGGGTTCGCGTTTTTCCAGAAGCCCTTTCCACCGCCAGGACGGATGCAATGATCAGTTCGACAGAATCCCGGATCGACAACGGCAACGGCCACCTCATCAGCACCAATTGGTTCCGCCCCGAAGGCGAGGCCCTGGCCGCGGTGCTGATAGTACCCGCCATGGGCGTTCCCCAGCGCTATTACGCGCCCTTCGCCACCTGGCTAGCGGAACGCGGCTATCTGGTTGCCACTTTCGACTATGTCGGTATGGGCCAATCTCGCAACGGCCACCTGCGGGACCTGGACGTAGATATTCTCGATTGGGCCCGCCATGACTGCAGCACCATGCTTTCGCTCGTAGCCAATTCCGCCGGGGACAAGCCGCTTTACTGGATCGGGCACAGCCTGGGCGGGCAGATCCTGCCCTTCGTCGAGGGAGCCGAGCGCATCAGCAAGGTGCTGACCATTGCCACTGGCAGCGGCTATTGGCGGGAGAACACCGCCGAGCTGCGTCGTCGGGTCTGGTTGTTGTGGTTCCTGGTGGCACCGTTGGTCACGCCGCTGGCCGGCTACTTCCCTGGCAAGCGCCTAGGCATGGTGGGCGACCTGCCCAAGGGCGTGATTCAACAGTGGCGCCGCTGGTGCCTGAACCCGGAATACGCGGTGGGCGCTGAAGGTGAGCGTGTGCGGGAAGCCTATTCCGCGGTACGCACCCCGATTACCTCCATCTCCTTCACCGACGACGAGATGATGTCCGGGCGCAACACCGAGTCGCTGCACAGTTTCTATCGCCAGGCGCAGAAGAGTTTCAAGCGCATCGCCCCGGCGGATGTGGGCGAGAAAAGCATCGGTCACTTCGGCTTCTTCAAGCCGCAGTACGAACGCTCCCTGTGGCAAAGCGTGCTGCTGCCCGAACTGGCCTGAACCAGCCCGGGCCCGTTGGGCTCATTGCCAGAAACGCTGCTGACTGAGGCGTCCCCACCAGTTCAGCAGCACTCGATCGATGGCCACACTGGCGGCAAGGCCGACGCGCTCCTGCAAGCTTTTGCGCGCCGCATAGTGCAGGTGGAACAGCTCGGCTTCCTTGGCGCGTTCAGCCAGGTACTCGTCGCTGGTGCGCAGTTCGTCCACCAGTTGCTTCTCCAGCGCCGCCATGCCCAGCCAGACCTCGCCCGTGGCGATTTCGGCCATGTCCAGCTGAGGTCGGTAGCGACCGACGAAACCCTTGAACAGCTCGTGGGTGGTCTCGAGGTCTTCCTGGAACTTCTGCCGTCCCTTCTCGGTGTTCTCACCAAACACAGTGAGGGTGCGCTTGTACTCGCCGGCGGTGAGCACTTCAAAGTCGATATCGTGTCTCTTCAGCAAGCGATGCACGTTGGGCAGCTGCGCAACGACGCCAATAGAGCCAATGATGGAAAACGGCGCTGCAAGGATCTTCTGGCCGATACACGCCATCATGTAGCCGCCGCTGGCAGCCACCTTGTCCACACAGATGGTGAGCGGCACACCGGCGTCGCGAATGCGGGCCAGTTGCGACGACGCCAGGCCGTAGCTGTGCACCATGCCGCCGCCGCTCTCCAGGCGCACCACCACCTCGTCCTTGTCCGTGGCCATGGACAGCAGCGCAGTCACTTCATGGCGCAGGTGATCGGTGGCAGAGGCCTTGATATCGCCATCGAAGTCCAGCACGAAGACCCGTGACTTCTGCCCTGCCGACTTCTTCGCCTGTTTCGCCGCTTTGGCTTCGGCCTTGCGCAGTGACTTCAGGCGCGCCTTGTCCAAGACCGAGTGCTCCAGGCGCTCGCGCAAGTCCTTGTAGAAATCGTTGAGCTTGCGGACATCCAGATGGCCGCTGGCCACGCGCCGGTTGCGACCACGCAGTGCGGCGATAGCCGCCAGCACCACCAGGATGGCCACCAGCACGGTCACCGTCCTGGCCAGAAAGCCTGCATACTCGGCAAAGAACTCCACGTGTATCCCCCTTGTCATCCCCACTGGCGCCAGCCTTTCGGCGGCGCAAAGACCAACAAGCATAACGGCGCGAACCCCTGCTCGCCAGCGAGCTGAAACGTCTGCATAAACAGTGGGAATGCATTCAAACAAGCGTATGTTTTTTCGTTGACAGGCCTAAGGCTTCCTCATACCCTCGCGGAACTTTCAACCTCGCGGGACGGTAGCGTACGTGGGCAGCATCTACCTGATTCGACATGGCCAGGCTTCCTTCGGCGCCGACGACTACGATGTGCTTTCGCCCATCGGCATTCGTCAGGCCGAGGTGCTCGGCGAGCACCTCGCCCAACTGGGCCTGCGCTTCGATCGCTGCTACAGCGGTGACCTCCGTCGCCAACAGCACACGGCGCAATCTGCCCTGGCGCAATTCAGCGCTGCCGGCCTGACAGCGCCCGTCATCGATATCGACCCGGCCTTCAACGAGTTCGATGCAGACGCAGTGATCCGCGCCCTGCTCCCCGACCTGCTGCCGGAAGAGCCCGAAGCCTTGCACGTCTTGCGCAATGCCGCGCAAAACCGCGCGGAGTTCCAACGACTGTTCTCCAAGCTGATCCTGCGCTGGGTCTCAGGCGCCCACGACAAGCCGGGGCTACAAAGCTGGCTGGAGTTCGTCGAACAGGTTCGCGGAGGGATGGAGCGCATCCTGGCCAAGGCGGACAGCAAACAGAATATTGCCGTGTTCACCTCCGGCGGCACTATCACAGCCCTGCTCCACCTGGTTGCCGGCATTCCGGCCGAAAGTGCCTTCGGGCTCAACTGGCAGATCGTCAACACCTCGCTCAACCGTCTGAAGTTCCGCGGTAGCGAGGTAACCTTGGCTTCCTTCAACAGTCATGTGCATCTGGAACTGTTGAAGGCGCCGGAGCTCATCACTTATCGCTGAGTCCGGCCCACTGCGGCTGGAACAAGCCGCTAGAAAAAACCCTAGAAAAAGGAAAACACCATGACCAACGTTGCTGACATCGTCAAAACCATGCAGTCCAAGTTCAACGCCGGTGCCGCCGCTGGCCTGGATCTGGTATTCCAGTTCAACATCGAAGACGGCGACAACCACTACCTGGTGGTCAAGGACGGCACCTGCGACGTACAGCAGGGCGATGCCCCGAACCCGAACGTCACCCTGATCATGGACAGCGCTACCCTGAAGGGTATCACTAGCGGTGAAACCGACGGCATGCAGGCCTTCATGGCGGGCAAGCTGCGCGCCGAAGGCGACATGATGCTGGCCATGAAGCTCGGCGAACTGTTCCCGGTCTAAGCTCTTCTCGCGAAAAGCCATGCACCAAGAAACCGGAGTCCATGGGCTCCGGTTTTTTTTCGCCCGACGCAAGCGGTACGGGCGAATCAGGCAGCCTGATTGTGCTGCAACACCTTTGTCTATAACGGCTAGTTCGGCTTGTGACGCCCCTGAAGCGGCATTAGATTAGCGAATAGTCTCGGGCCCCCATCATAAGTAGAAGGGATAAGCATGACGCTTACTGATCAGTCCACCCGTATCCGCGAAGGCGAAGAGCTCGACGCCGCCGTTATCGACCAATACCTCAAGGCCAACATTCCCGGCCTGGCAGGCACCCCGCGCATCAGCCAGTTCCCTGGCGGTGCCTCCAATCTGACCTACCTGCTGGAATACCCCAACCAGGAGTTCGTGCTGCGCCGCCCACCCTTCGGCCACAAGGCCAAGTCCGCACACGACATGGGCCGCGAGTTCCGCATCCTCAACCAGCTCAACGCCGGTTTCCCCTACTGCCCCAAGGCCTATGTGCACTGCACCGACGAATCGGTGATCGGCGCCGAGTTTTACGTGATGGAACGGGTCAAGGGCGTGATCCTGCGCGCCGACCTGCCGGCCGACATGACGCTCGATGAAGGCCAGGCCCGCGAACTGTGCCTGAGCTTCATCGACAAGCTGGTGGAGTTGCACAATGTCGACTACAAGGCCTGCGGCCTGGGCGACCTGGGCAAGCCGGAAGGCTATGTGCAGCGCCAGATCGCCGGCTGGACCGACCGCTACGAGAAGGCCCTGACCCCGGACGCCCCGACCTGGGAGCCGGTCAAGGCGTGGCTGCGCGACAAGATGCCGGCCGACCACCACAAGCCGGCCATCGTCCACAACGACTACCGCTTCGACAACGTGATCCTCGATCCGAACAACTCGATGGAGATCATCGGGGTACTGGATTGGGAACTGACCACCATCGGCGATCCGCTCATGGACCTGGGCAACACCCTTGCCTACTGGATCGAAGCCAAAGACCCGGCCCCCGTGCAGTTGATGCGTCGTCAGCCGAGCCACCTGCCAGGCATGCTGACCCGCCAGGAGTTCGCCGACTACTACGCCGAGCGTGCCGGCCTGACGCGCATCGACAACCTCGACTTCTACTACACCTACGGCCTGTTCCGCCTGGCCGGCATCGTGCAGCAGATCTACTACCGCTACTTCCACGGGCAGACCCAGGACAAGCGCTTTGCACAGTTCATTCACATGAACAAGCTGCTGGAGCAGATGAGCCTGCAAGTCATCAACCAATCACGGCTGTAAACCGGCTTACAACAAGGGGAACCCCATGTCCAAGACCCATCTGTTCGACCTCGACGGCAAGATCGCCTTTGTTTCCGGCGCCAGCCGCGGTATCGGTGAAGCCATTGCCAAGTTGCTGGCCCAGCAAGGTGCCCACGTGATCGTTTCCAGCCGCAAGATCGAAGGCTGCCAGGCCGTTGCCGACGCCATCATCGCAGAAGGCGGCCAGGCCACCGCAATCGCCTGCCACATTGGCGAAATGGAACAGATCCAGAGCGTCTTCGCCGAGATCCGCGAGAAGTTCGGCCGCCTCGACATCCTGGTCAACAACGCCGCCACCAACCCGCAGTTCTGCAACGTGCTGGACACCGACCTGTCGGCCTTTCAGAAGACCGTGGACGTGAACATCCGTGGCTACTACTTCATGTCCATCGAAGGCGGCAAGCTGATGAAGCAGAACGGCGGCGGCAGCATCATCAACGTCGCCTCCATCAACGGCGTTTCCCCGGGCGAGTTCCAGGGCATCTATTCGGTGACCAAGGCCGCCGTGATCAGCATGACCAAGGTCTTCGCCAAGGAATGCGCCCAGTTCGGCATTCGCTGCAACGCCCTGCTGCCCGGCCTCACCGACACCAAGTTTGCCTCGGCCCTGGTGAAGAACGATGCCATTCTCAATGTCGCCCTGCAGCGCATCCCGCTCAAGCGCGTCGCGGACCCAAGCGAGATGGCAGGCACCGTCCTTTACCTTGCCAGCGATGCCTCCAGCTACACCACCGGCGTTGCGCTGAACGTCGACGGTGGCTTCCTTTCCTGAGGATATCGCCCATGAAAAAGGGAGCCTGAGGGCTCCCTTTTTCATGTCTGTGATTTAATGGGAGATTCAATGTCAACGCCGCAATCCAGTAGGGTGGATGGCGCTTTTCCATCCACCGGCTGCGCTATGCCGGGCCTCGAATGTTGGACCGCTGAAGCGTGGTCCACCCTACCGCTGAATCGATCTTTGGGCTTCGCATCCTGTGCGAATTCGTTCGCGAATTAAATCGCCCCCAGTGCGGTTTCCCAGACAATAAATCCGGAATCAGCGCCAGTCCTTCAATGCTTCCTTGGCCACCTGATTCAACGGTTGGGCCAGCAGACCTGTGGGCGACAGGCTCACGGAGTAGACGGCTCCATCCGCCATTGGCAGGTAGGTCACGCGCTGCGCCTCAGGCACGAACAGGAAGAAGTCACGCTGGGCCAGTCGCAACCAGCGCCACAGATCAACGCCGTATGGACTCGCCGCCAATTGCACACGAGGATGCTGGGCCAGCGCCTGCTGTTCGATGGCGAGGAAGCGCCCCGATAGTCGCTCCAGGCGGTAGCCCGGTTGCAGGCCGAGCAACTCACCCAGGCCTTTCCACTTGAACAGTCGCGCATCCAGTTGCCAGAGGTCGCCATCCAGCAACACTTCACGCTCGGTGCCGCCCTCCAGTAGCGTGACCTGGTAGCTCTGCGGGCCCGTGGACTTGAAGTTCAGGGTCACCAGCGGCTTGTCTTCAGGCAGCGCGTTGTAGCTCCACAGGTCCTTGGCTACCAATGCCACCAGCAGCGCCAGAACCAGGAACGCCAGGCCGCAGGTACCGCGAAGCCAACCCAGAAACCAGCCGCGATCGAAGAGGATACGTCCCGCCACCACCGCGACCAACACTGCCAGCAGGGCGGTTGCCCAGGCCAGGCCGTCATACTGCATGGAGCCCATTCCTTATGCGTGAAAATGCCGGCATTATGCGCAACTCCCCACGCCGCAGCCACAAGCCACGCGGCAGTTGTAGACACGGACCTCGTTTTCCATGCCATTCCCCTTCGAGCTGGCGGTCGATCCCGCCACACTGGCGATTCTCGCCGCTGTCGCCTTTCTTGCCGGATTCATCGACGCCATCGCCGGTGGCGGCGGACTGCTGACCATCCCCGCCTTGCTTACCGCCGGGCTGCCGCCGCACCTGGTACTGGGCACCAACAAACTCTGCGCCACCTTCGGCTCGGCCACCGCCAGCTTCACCTTCTATCGGCGCAAATTGTTCGATCCCGGCAAATGGCGCAATGCGCTGATTGCCACCGCCATCGGTGCCGCCCTGGGCGCGGTGATCGCCCATTGGCTTCCCGCTGCCTGGCTCAACCAGATGCTGCCGGTGGTGGTCTTCGGATGCGGCCTGTACCTGCTATTCGGCAAGACCCCGGACGTGGCGCATAGCCAGGATGCTGTCATCCCTCGCGGCCGCCAGTGGCCCCAGGGCCTCGGCCTCGGCTTCTACGACGGTGTGGCCGGCCCGGGCACAGGTGCCTTCTGGACCGTCAGCAGCCTGCTGCTCTACCCGTTGGACCTGGTGCGCGCAAGCGGCGTCGCCCGCAGCATGAACTTCGTCAGCAACGCCATGGCCCTGGTGGTCTTCATCGCCGCAGGACAGGTGGCCTGGGCGCTGGGCATCAGCATGGGCGTGGCATTGATGGCAGGTGCTTTCCTGGGTGCGCGCACCGCCATCAAGGGCGGCGCCAAGTTCATCCGTCCGGTGTTCATACTGGTGGTGTTGGCGCTGACCGCGCGCCTAGCGTGGCAGCACTGGATCGGCTAAGCCGAGGCGCCGCGCCACGTACAGGTCGATGAGGTAACGCGCGATGGAGCGCTGCGCCGGCAAGGGCGGCAGCGCATCCAAGGGGAACCAGCGGGCGTCCTCTATCTCACCCGGTTGCGGCACGATCTCGCCGCTACGGTACTCAGCATGGAAACCGAGCATCAGCGAATGCGGGAAAGGCCAGTTCTGGCTGGCGATGTACTGGATATTGCCGATTTCCACGCCGACTTCTTCCCGCACTTCGCGGGCCACGCACTCCTCCACCGACTCGCCCGGTTCGACGAAGCCGGCCAGTGTGCTGTAGACGCCGCTGACGAAGCGCGGAGAACGCGCCAGCAAAAGCTCATCGCCACGACTGACCAGCACGATCATGCTCGGCGAAAGTCGCGGATAGTGGTGGACTTCGCAACTCGGACAGCGCATCGCCCGCTCGCCCACAACCGGCTCCATGCGCTGGCCGCAGCTACCACAGAACCGGTTCTGGTCAGCCCAGGTTCCGATCTGACTGGCATAGCCGAGCATGCGGAAGACATCGTGATCCCCCTGCAGCATGACCTGGCGCAGGCCCTGCCAATGGCAACCAGCCACTTCAGCCGGATGGGCCAGTTCAAGCAGGTAGATGGAATCGCCGTCGAAGTGGCCGATACCATGCTCGGCCAACACCGGCAGTTCCTGGCGCTTCAGCCACTCACGTGGGAAGAGCACGCCGTTGCTGTCGGTGAGAAACTGCTGGCGACAATGGGCCACGGCCCAGCCTCCAGGCTTGGAGACATCCAGCAAGCCTGAATGCCAGCGTTCACCGGCCATGTCAGGCCGCCACTGGCAGGCCCAGGGCCCGCACACTGTTGGCAGCCAGGTCGAGGACGTCGACCTGGAAGCCACGGCGCATGCCGGCGCCGCCTTCGAGGTAGTACTCAAGGCTGGTCAGGGCATCCGCCAGGGTTTCCAACATCTGCTCCGAAGGCATGAGAGGGGTCTCCAGCATCTGCTGTTGGATGTACTCGGCACAGGCACCGACCAGGGCAGCAGCACGCTCCTGGCCAAGGAACCAGAGCCCTCCGCGAACGGCCTGCAGACTCACCGGCACGTTGGCCAGGTGCGGTTTCTCGCCGTTGGACTCCAGGTAGGCGGTAATGGCGCGCTTGGCCAGGGCCAGTCCGGCCTGGGCCTCGTCCAGTACCACGATACGCGCTTCGGCCAGTTGGTGGTTGGCGAAGGATTCCGCCTCGTGCCCCGGTTCAGCCACCAGCCGCGCGCCCCGACGCTCACCACTGTCGAGACCGGCCACCATGCTTTCCACATAGAGCACGGCATCGGCCAGCTTGAGCAATTCGCTGGGCTCAACCGGCGCGCTTGCGTTCCAGGCGGCAACCATCGGCAATTGCGACTGCAAGGCGTTGCCGGGGGAGTTCAAGCCAACCATGACCAGAGTCTTGGCCAGCTTGCCCAGCAGGGTATGAAGACTCTCGAAGGACTCGATCGGCGCAGTGCCACGCTCGATCAGGTCGATCATGTCCTTGACGCTGTTCAGCTCTTCGAATATGGCCGAGGACAGCGAACGCATCACCGCCTGCCCCGGTCCGGACAGGCGCTGGTATTCCTGTTCCAGGAGCTGATCGGAGAACGGTAGCGCGGTCATGCCGAAGACTTCGCGCAGCTCGCGGGAGCGCGGCCCCTGACTGTCGGCGAGCGCCACCAGGTAGAGGAGTTCTTTCTGCAAGCTGCGTGGTGCCTCGTAGGCAGCGTTGGCCAATAGCAGCTTGAGCTCTCGGTCCAGGCGCGAGAACAGTTGCTTGCGCGACTTGCGCGCCAGCAACTGGCCGTCCAGCTGCGATTCAATGGCCGCCGCGCCGATCCAGCAGAGACGGCCACGGGACTGCTCGGCGAACAGGCGCTCCAGGCCGCCCAGGGCGCGTTCCATCATGCGCAGGGCACTGGGCACCTTCTGACCCCGCAGGAAGCCAAGCAGACCCTGCTGGTAGGCTTGACGGAAACGTCGGGCCAAAGCCTCCCGATCAGCACCAGCCGGCAAACTGCATGCAGTCGCCCCTTGGCGCGTCTGGTCCAGGCGCACGCTGAAGAAATAGCTTTCCGGCAGCGGCGGCTGGCCGCCGGCCTGGCGCAGGTCGTTGATCGCCGGCAGCAGCAGTTCAGGCATTTCCTGGCGGTGCACATCCAAGTTTTCCAGGTAGCGACGCAGCACGTGCAGCGCATTGCTCTGGGCCGCCAACTGGACGTCGCGCTCCTCACCGGCCCCGGTGGGAATGTCCGTCGCCTGGTCCAGCAGCTCCTGGGCCAGCAGTTCAGCGCCGGTCAGCTCAATCAGTTTGAGTGTGCCACGCACCTGGTGCATGGCTTCCACCGCCTGCTGCAACAGGCCGCCATTCTGGCGTTCGGCGATGAACTGCTCGAGACTCTGTTCAGCCTGCTCCATGGTGGCGAACAATTCGTCGCGCACCAGCCCCAGCGAAGTGACTCCGGTGACCATGCCTTAATGCGCCTCCCGCGCGAGTGTGCGGTAGCGCATCAGTCAGCGAACTCTGGTTTCTGTTTGCTCATGTGGGCTGTCATGGCCACGCGCAAATCGGCCGATTGCAGCATGGCAGCGTTCCAGGTGGCGATGTACTCGAGGCCATCGTCGACCCGGTGGTCACGCATGTAGCGGATCATTTCCTTGGTGCCGCGCACTGCGATGGGGGACTTGGCGGCAATCTCGTGGGCGATGCCGAACACGCCATCGAGCAGGCTGTCCTGGTCGGAGTACGTACGGTTGACCAGCCCGAGGCGCTGCGCCTCTTCACCGTCGATGGTGCGGCCGGTGTAGGCCAGCTCACGCATCATGCCGTCACCGATGATCCGCGGCAGCCTCTGCAAAGTGCCGACGTCAGCCGCCATTCCGATGTCGATTTCCTTGATGGAGAACTGCGCGTCGACTGTCGAATAGCGCATATCGCAGGCGGAGATCAGGTCGATGGCACCGCCCAGGCAGTAGCCCTGGATTGCCGCAATCACCGGCTTGCTGCAGTTGTCGATGGCGTTGAACGAGGCCTGCAGTTCGAGAATTTTGCGGCGCAGGGCACGTGCGTTGCGACCGGCATCTGGACCAAGCTGGGCGCCGACCGAGGCCAGCATCATCAGGTCGATGCCGGAGGAGAAATGCTTACCCGCGCCAGAAATCACCACCACCCGCACTTCGTCGTTGTCTTCGATCTCGCGGAAGATCTCGACGATTTCTTTCCAGAAATCGGCGTTCATCGCGTTGATCTTTTCCGGACGGTTGATCTGCACATGGGCGATCTTGTCTGCCAACTCTACGCGGAAGGCTTTGTAATCAGGCACGGGTCAGTCCTCGGCGTGCGCCACAAAAATGGAGTCGTTCAGGAAGCCCGGCAACTATAACAAGCACGAAGTAAAAGTCGATGCTGCCCACTGTGACGCAGGCCACGCCATGCAACTGCCACTTCAAATCGAAAACCCGGCTTAAACGCTTGATCTACAGGGACCGGGCTGGCACCTTCCCAGCGCCTTCCAACAATTACAAAACCAAGGACAACCTCGATGCCCGCCTCGCCCGCCGCCGCACTCGGTCGCAACTTCCTCGGCAACTCGCCCCGTTGGTACAAGCTGTCGATCATCGCGTTCCTGGTGCTGAACCCGCTGGTGCTCTGGATGCTGGGCCCCGTTCTGTGTTCGTGGCTGCTGGTGGGCGAGTTCATCTTCACCCTGGCGATGGCGCTCAAGTGCTATCCGCTGCTGCCCGGTGGCCTGCTCGTGATACAGGCCCTGCTACTCGGTCTGGCGACTCCCGATGCGGTGTACAAGGAGCTCGAACACAACTTCCCGGTGCTCCTGTTGCTGATGTTCATGGTGGCGGGGATCTATTTCATGAAGGACCTGCTGCTCCTGCTGTTCTCCCGACTGCTGCTCGGGGTGCGCAGCAAGACCGTGCTGGCGCTGATGTTCTGCCTGTTGGCGGCCTTCCTGTCGGCCTTCCTCGATGCCCTGACCGTAACCGCGGTGATCATCAGCGTCGCCCTGGGTTTCTACGGGGTATACCACCGCGTCGCCTCGGGCAAGGGCGCGGGCGACGAGCACAGCCCCGACTCGGACAGTGACGTGGCCGGCTCCAGCCGCGAGGACCTTGAAACGTTTCGCGCCTTCCTCCGCAGCCTGCTGATGCATGCCGCCGTGGGCACTGCGCTGGGCGGGGTCTGCACCCTGGTGGGCGAACCGCAGAACCTGCTGATCGGTCATGAGGCCGGCTGGCATTTCAAGGAATTCTTCCTGCGGGTAGCCCCGGTATCGATGCCAGTACTGGCGGCGGGCCTGCTGACCTGCGTGCTGCTGGAGAAGCTGCGCTGGTTCGGCTATGGCGCCGAGTTGCCTGGCAGCGTGCGGCAGGTCCTGGCCGACTTCGCTCAGGAAGAGAATGCACGACGCACCCAAGCCCAGCAGCTTGCGCTAATGGTTCAAGGTGCAGCGGCGTTGATCCTGATCCTCTGCCTGGCGCTGCACTTGGCAGAGGTGGGCCTGATTGGCCTGCTGGTGATCGTGCTGATCACCAGCTTCAACGGCATCACCGACGAGCACCAGATCGGCCGCGCCTTCCAGGACGCCCTGCCCTTCACCGCCCTGCTGGTGTCATTCTTCGCGGTGGTGGCGGTCATCCAGCAGCAGCACCTGTTCACCCCGATCATTCAAGCGGTGCTGGCACTGCCGGCGAATGAGCAGCCAGGCATGTTGTTCATCGCCAATGGCCTGCTCTCGGCCATCAGCGACAACGTCTTCGTCGCCACCATCTACATCACTGAAGTGAAGAACGTGCTGGACTCCGGCGGCATGACCCGCGAGCACTTCGACATCCTGGCAGTGGCCATCAATACCGGCACCAACCTGCCCAGTGTGGCGACCCCCAATGGTCAGGCAGCCTTCCTCTTCCTGCTCACCTCATCCATCGCGCCGCTGGTGCGCCTTTCTTACGGACGCATGGTGTGGATGGCGCTGCCCTACACCATCGTGATGGGCGTGCTCGGCTGGTGGGCTGTCAGCCATTGGCTCTGACGGCGGCGTCTGCCTGCACCCGGTTTCGCCACTGGCGCCAGGTGTAGAGCGGGATACCGGCCATGAGCACGAGGAAGCCCCAGAAGATGGCCTGCTCGCCGGTGCCATACAGAGCCCAGATGGAGTAGACGAAACCCAGCACGCCGATGGCCACCAGCCGCCCACGTTCGCCCGCGGAGAAGTCGCCGGGTTTCACCGCCAGCTGCTGCAGCAGGGCGGCGGTACAGAAGGCATACGGCACGACGCCCGTCATGGTGCCGAGCAGGATGATCACGTTGAACACGTCCACCAGGTCGCCCTGGCCATCCACCAGCACCAGCGCGGTGACCAGCACCCCGGAAATCAGCAGGCCATTGGCCGGCACACCGTGCTTGTTGGTCTTGGCCAGGGACTCCGGCAGCAGGCCGTCGCGGGCGGTGGCCATGGGGATCTGGCCCTGCAGCAGGACCCAGCCGTTCAGCGCACCGAGACACGCGATCACCGCACCGCCGGCCACCAGGTGGTAGCCCCACTCCCCTACCAGCACCCGCGCCGCGTCGGCGAAGGGTGCGGTGGAGCGCGCCAGCACCTCGGGTGGCAACACGCCCTGCACAGCAGTGATGGAAAGGATGTACACGCCGGCCGCCACCAGGGTGCCGAATACCGTGGCCCTCGGGATGGTGCGCTTCGGGTTGTCCACGTGGTCCGCCGGCACGGTCGCCGACTCAAGGCCGATGAAGGACCAGAGGGTCAGCGCCGCCGTGGTGGCGATGGCCTGGGCATAACCAACCCCACCTGGAAGTTCGCTTGCCTCGGGTATTCGCAAGTACTCGGGATTGAAGGAAAACCAGCCCAGCACGCCCACCAGCAGCAGGGGCACCAGCTTGAGCACCGTCAGCAGGTTCTGCGCCAGGCCAAAGGCGCCAATGCCACGCAGGTTGATCAAGGTACAGAGCCAGATGGCGCCGATCGCCGTAGCCACCATCAGCACC
This sequence comes from Pseudomonas sp. OTU5201, assembly GCF_038440135.1. NCBI lineage: Bacteria > Pseudomonadati > Pseudomonadota > Gammaproteobacteria > Pseudomonadales > Pseudomonadaceae > Pseudomonas > Pseudomonas sp. OTU5201. Next base: position 55,373 of record NZ_JASATC010000001.1, read on the forward strand.
GGGTCACGCAGGGCCGGAATGAATACCTGCAGGTAACCCACCAGCGTCACCGAGATGGCGGCATTGCCGATCCAGGCCGCCTTCCAGTAGGTCCAGGCACAAAGGTAGCCGGCGAAGTTGCCGAATCCGTCTCGCGTGTAGGCGTAAGGACCGCCAGCCGCTGGGCTGAGCCGTGCCAGGCGGGCGAAGGTGAGGGCAAGGATCACGGCGCCAGTGCTGGAGATCAGCCAGCCGAACAGGCTGAGCCCACCGTAGGCCGCGAGGCTGGAAGGCAACAGGAACACCCCCGAACCAATCATGTTGCCGACCACCAGCGCGGTGCAGGTCCAGAAGCCCATGCTGCCCCGCGTCTTCTCCCCTTCCCCAGTCGCCATCGCGTTCCCCGCTGGCCGATTTATTCCTTGATGCAGTCCACTGTATAGCAGCGACCTGTAGGACTTTCCTGACAGTTGAGGCCGTGCACATCGATATCGAAGCCAGGGAAGCTCAGGTCGAAGATGCGCGCGAACTCCAGGTAATCGATTATTGCGCGGGTTTCCGGGGTGAAGCGCTCACCCGGCATGATCAGCGGTATGCCCGGCGGATAGGGCACCAGCATCACTGCAGCAATGCGCCCTTGCAGCTTATCCAGCGGCACGGCCTCCACCTCGCCACGCACCAGCTTGTCGTAGGCATCGGCGGGCTTCATCGCCAGCTCCGGCAGTTTCGTGTACATGCGTCGCAACGCTTTCGGCGTGGCGCTGTTGCGGTAGCAGGCATGCAACGCGTCGCAGAGGTCGCGCAACCCCATGCCGGCATAACGGGCCGCATGGGCGGTGGCGATCGAAGGCAACGCCTCGGCCAGGCTCTGGTTGGCGTCGTAGCCGCGCTTGAACTCCAACAGCTCAGTGAGAAGCGTGCTCCACTTGCCCTTGGTAATGCCCATGGAGAACAGCACCAGGAAGGAATAGAGGCCGGTCTTCTCCACGACCAGCCCACGCTCCCAGAGGAACTTGCTGACAACGGCTGCGGGAATGCCCTGGTCGCCCAGCTTGCCATCGGCCGTCAGGCCCGGCGTTACCAGCGTGACCTTGATCGGGTCGATCAGCACATAGTCTTCCGCCACATCGCCGAAGCCGTGCCAATCAGCATCCGGGCGCAGTAGCCAGTCCACCGTGGCTACGCTGTCGGCGCCTTCCACCAGCGGCGGTTGCCAGATGCCGAACCACCAGTCGTCCGTCGTGAGGTTCTGTCGCACATTGGCCAGTGCCCGGCGAAAACGCAGCGCCTCGTCGAAGGTTTCCTGGATCAGAGAACGCCCGGCGGGGCCTTCCATCATCGCCGACGCCACATCGAGCGAGGCGATGATGCCGTACTGGGGCGAGGTGGAGATGTGCATCATGAAGGCTTCGTTGAAACGATGCCGGTCCAGCTGGCGCGCCCCGCCATCCTGCACGTGGATCATCGAAGCCTGGCTGAACGCCGCCAGCAGCTTGTGGGTGGAATGGGTGGTGAATACCAGCGGCGAGCGTTCATCCCGGCCGGTACACATGCCGTAGCGCCCAGCGTAGAACTCGTGGAAGGCGGCATAGGCGTACCAGGCCTCATCGAAATGCAGCACGTCCACCGAGTCGCCCAGGGCCTGCTTGATCAGCTCGGCGTTGTAGCAGAGGCCGTCATAGGTGGAGTTGGTCACCACTGCCAGCTTGACCTTGGGCGCGCGGCCTTTGGCCAGGGGGCTGGCGTCGATTTTTGCCTGGATCGACTCACGGCTGAACTCCTTGAGCGGGATCGGCCCGATGATGCCCAACTCGTTGCGCTCCGGCGTCAGATACAGCGGAATGGCGCCTGTCATGATGATCGAGTGGACGATGGACTTGTGACAGTTGCGGTCCACAAGCACCAAGTCATCGCGGCCCACCATGGAGTGCCAGACGATCTTGTTCGCAGTAGAGGTGCCGTTGATCACGAAGAACGTGTGGTCGGCACCGAAGTTTTGCGATGCCCGCGCTTCGGCTTCGGCCAGCGGACCGGTGTGATCGAGCAGAGACCCCAGTTCTGGTACCGATACCGAAAGGTCCGAGCGCAGCGTGTTTTCGCCAAAAAACTGGTGGAACGCCTGGCCTACCGGGCTCTTGCGATAAGCCACGCCGCCGCCATGCCCCGGCGTGTGCCAGGAGTAATTGGACTGCGCGGTGTGCTCCACCAAGGCGCGGAAGAACGGCGGCAGCAACCCTTCCAGATAACTGCGAGCGGCGCGGGCCACCTGGCGTGCCAAGAAAGGCACGGTGTCTTCGTAAAGATAAAGCAGGCCGCGCAGTTGGTTGAGGTCGGCCATGGCCTCGGCCGGCGCATTCTCGATGGTCACCTGTTCACCGAGGGCGAAGATCGGTAACTGCGGCGCACGCACCCGCGCAACACGAATCAATTCCACCACGTCCTGCAACAGCCGCTGGTTCTCCCCGGCGCCTTCAGCGGCGACCAGGATGCAGGCGAGACCATGGTGGGTCGAGGCGACGATGCGCCCTTCGGCGGAGCTGGCGGTGGAGAGAATGGTGAAGCCTTCCTGCTCGAGCTCCCGGGCGATGCTGCGCACCCGGTCGCCGGCAACAGTGTCGGCCTTGATGTCGCGGTGGACGATGAGGACGGGGAACTTGAGCTCTTTATACATTGTGGCTCCCTGAGGGGCGGGCCTGCCCGCCTATGCCCTCAGGGTAGAAGCTCGTTCGCAGGGGCGGTACCCCTGCTGCCACTGGCTGTACGTAAAGGTCGCAATCAGGAAGCCGGAGACGCGTCCATCTGAACCCAGAGTGCGGGTGAGCCGGCGGACTTTTCGATGGCCGCCAGGCGGGAAGCATGGGCGGCCAGCTCTTCTTCGCTGGCGCGAATCACTCGGCTGCGTGCGCGATCGGCCGGTAGACGACGAATCGGCGAAGCCTGAGCACGGCCACCGCTGCCGTCGCCACCATCGCCAGCGAGGGACAGGTTGGTCTGGCCACCGGTCATCGCCAGATAGACGTCGGCGAGGATCTCGGCGTCGAGCAATGCGCCGTGCAGCTCGCGGTTGGAGTTGTCGACGTCGTAGCGCTTGCACAGGGCGTCCAGACTGTTGCGCTGCCCCGGATGGCGCTCGCGGGCCATCATCAGGGTGTCGAGCACTGTGCAGTGCTCGGTGACGTCGCTGCGGTCGGACTGCCCCAGCAGGGCGAACTCGTTATTGATGAAGCCGATGTCGAACGCCGCGTTGTGGATGATCAGCTCGGCGCCCTTGATGAATTCGAAGAATTCATCGGCAACATCCTTGAAGCGTGGCTTGCCCACCAGGAACTCGTTGGTGATGCCGTGTACCGCGATGGCGCCTTCATCCACCTCGCGATCGGGTTGCAGATAAACGTGGAAGTGCCGCCCGGTCAGGCGCCGGCCTTCCATCTCGACGCAGCCGATCTCGATGACCCGGTGACCATCGGTAACCGGCATGCCGGTGGTTTCAGTGTCGAGGACTACATAACGCATGTTCAGAACCTATGAAGGAGATTGCCGCAAGGGCAGAATTCTAGCGGGCATTCAATTCAGCGACACCCCGATTGGCCAACTGGTCGGCCCGCTCGTTGCCGGGGTGGCCGGTATGGCCGCGCACCCACTGCCAGCGCACGGTGTGGCGATTCACCTGCTCGTCCAGGGCCTGCCAGAGATCGGCATTCTTCACCGGCTGCTTGGCCGCGGTCTTCCAGCCACGCTTCTTCCAGTTGGGCATCCATTCGGTGATGCCCTGCATCACGTACTGGGAATCGGTGATGATTTTTACCTCGCATGAGCGCTTGAGCGCGACCAGCCCCATGATGGCGGCCATCAGCTCCATGCGGTTGTTGGTGGTATCGCGCTCGCCACCCCAAAGTTCGCGCTCGGCGCCCTTGTAGACCAGCAGCGCACCCCAGCCGCCAGGGCCGGGATTGCCCTTGCAGGCGCCATCGGTATAGATCTCGACCAGATCGCTCACTTATGCCTCATGTTTCGAATCGCACCGGCTGACCTTGGCAACCGGCATGGGAACCAGCTTGCCCATGGGCTCGCGCCGGGCCTGACGCAATGGCCGCAGGCCGATCACCAGCTTGCGCGCCACCAATAGATAGAAGCCCGCACCGAATCCTTGTCCGGCGGCGCCCCAACGCTCCAGGCGGGCCAGGCGGGATTGCCAGGTGGCCGAAGCGAGCGGCGGACGATAGCACCCGAAGCGTCGTTTCTCCAGCGCGAACCCCAGCAGGTTGAGCCAGTCATTGACCCGCGTAGGCGAGATGCAGCGCGCCTGGCGTAGGGCGTCGCGAGCGAAGAAATGGCGCACGCCCCAGGCACTCCATGGATTGACCCCGACGATGATCAGGTGACCGCCGGGCCGCACACTGCGGGCAGCCTCGCGCAACAGGCTATGGGGAGAAAGACAGAAATCCAGACCGTGCTGCAGCACCACCACGTCGGCGGCATGCTCGCTCAAGGGCCAGGCGGCCTCTTCGCAAGCGATTTCCACCCCTGGAAGGGGCGCACCCAAGTGGACGCTGCGCTGGATCTGCTTGGCGCCGGGCGGTAACTCCGCGCGCGGGCCGTAATGCACCAGGTAACCGCCGAAGTAGCGCGCCAGTTCGTCCTCCAGCAACCGCTGCTCTTCGAACAGCATCAACCCGCCCAAGGGGCCTGCGAACCAGGAACGAGCCCCGGTGATCAGCTCGAGCCAGTCGGCATCGGCTTGAGCGAATGCTTTCTCGGTCATGGCAATCTCCTGCGTCAGAGCCCTAAGATGCTCCATTGCTCTCTGCTTGGCGACTCCCTTCATGATCCAGATCGATGCCCTCCCCGCCTTTTCCGACAACTACCTCTGGCTGCTGCAAGATGCCGAAACCCGCCGCTGCGCGGTGGTCGACCCGGGTGACGCCGGGCCGGTACTGGCCTGGCTTGAAACCCATCCCGGCTGGCAACTGACCGACATCCTGGTCACCCACCACCACCACGATCACATCGGCGGCGTGGTTCGCCTGAAGGAAGCCTGCGGCGCCCGCGTGCTGGGGCCGTCCCGGGAAACGATCCCCTCGCGCGACCAGGCCCTGAACGAAGGTGACCGGGTGCAGGTACTGGGCCTGGAGTTCCAGGTGATCGAAGTCCCTGGCCATACCCTGGGCCATATCGCTTACTACCATGCGGACGCCAGGCAACCGCTACTGTTCTGCGGCGATACGCTGTTCGCCGCCGGCTGTGGCCGTCTGTTCGAAGGCACCCCGGAACAGATGCACCACTCTCTCACCCGCCTGGCCGCACTGCCGGTGGCCACGCGCATCTACTGCACCCATGAGTACACGCTCAGCAACCTGCGTTTTGCCAAGGCCGTGGAGCCCACCAACCGCGCTACGTCCATGCGATTTGACGAAGTCACCCTGCTGCGCGAGCAAGGGGGGATCAGCTTGCCATCTACCATTGCCCTGGAACTGGCCACCAACCCCTTCCTGCGGGTAACCGAAACATCCGTTAAACAAATGGCCGACGAGCGGGCCGGTCGGGATAACCCTACGCCAACCGAGGTCTTCGCCACCCTTCGGGCCTGGAAAGACCAGTTCTGAACACTCGGTCAAGCTTTGGCGGACTGGTGAAAACTTGACCAACCATAGGTCGATTTCTAGAATCGCCGAACTTTTTTGCCGGAAAAACCTCACAGCCAATGTTATCTACGCCGTTCAGAACCTTCGACCTGGATGCATTGGCACGAGCCGCGCGAGCGCTCGTCGTGGTGTGCGCGGCTACGCTTGCAGGCTGTTCTGGCATGGGCCAGAGGGACGATGACCAGGGCCGCGACACCGACCGCGCGCTGGGCATGAACCAGCATCCCCAGTGGCTGGAAGAAGCCGAAACCGAGCGCGAGCCTCAGGACATCTGGGACCGCATGCGCAACGGTTTCAAGCTGCAGAATGAAATCGGCGTAAACCCGCGCATTGAGCGCCAGCGCCTCTGGTACGTCAGCAAGCCCTCCTTCCTGGAAAGCGCCAGCGAGCGTGGCAGCCTCTATATCCACTACGTGGTAGAGCGCCTGGAAGAGCGCAACATGCCCCTGGAGCTTGCCCTGCTGCCGGTGGTGGAAAGCGCCTATAACCCCTTTGCCTATTCGCGCAGCCATGCCGTAGGCATCTGGCAGTTTATTCCGTCCACGGGCCGCTACTTCAACCTGCGCCAGACCAACTGGTACGACGGCCGTCGCGATATCACCGCCTCCACCAACGCCGCGCTGAACTACCTGGAACGCCTGCACGAGATGTTCAACGGCGACTGGCTGCTTGCACTGGCCGCCTACAATGCGGGCGAAGGCACCGTCAGCCGGGCCATCGAGCGCAACCAGAAGCTCGGCCTGCCGACCGACTACTGGAACCTGCCGCTGCCCAAGGAAACCCAGGATTATGTGCCCAAGCTGCTGGCACTATCGCAACTGGTGATGGCACCTGAAGCCTATGGCGTGAACCTCAATCCCATCGCCAACGAACCCTACTTCGAAGTGGTGGAAGTCAAGCAGCAGCGCCTCGACCTGTCGCAGGTGGCCGAGCTGGCCGACATGGAAGCCGACGAGATGTACCAGCTCAACCCGGCCTTCAAGAAACGCATCACCATGGACGGCCCGCAACACTTGCTGGTGCCGACCGAGAAGGCCGAGCTGCTGACCGCCAACCTCGCCCTGATGAAGCCCCAGGAGCTGGTGGACTGGCAGCAGTATCGAGTGCGTAATGGCGACAGCCTGCACGGCATCGCTAACCGCTATCACGTAACGGTCAAGACCCTGAAGGAAATCAATGGCCTTTCCGGCAACCACCTGCGTGTGGGCCAGCAACTGAGCATTCCGGTCGAGCCTGGACTGAAGCCCGGGCAGCCGCTGTTCCAGAACGTCGCCAGTGCTCCTGCACCCGCCCCGACGCGCAGCCACAAGGTGAGGAGTGGCGATAACCTTTGGACCATCGCCCGCGAGTACAAGGTGAATGTGCAGGACATCAAGCGCTGGAACCAGCTCAAGGGCAATCACCTCAAGGCCGGTCAGGTCCTGAAACTGCAAGGCGGCGCCATTCAGGTCGCCAGCGCCAGCCAAGGCAGCAAGTCCAAGGGCAAGGACCGTGAATCAGTGACCTATTACAAGGTCAAGCAGGGCGACTCCCTCTACCTGATCGCCAAGCGCTTCAACGTCGAGATGAAACACCTGCAACGCTGGAATCCGCGCAGTGGCACCGGCCTGAAGCCGGGCCAGACCCTGACCGTCTACCTGCCCTGACGCCCTCGACCCACTCGGCGTAGATGGACGCCGAGCAAGGCGCGGTCCAGTATCACCTGCAGCCCGCACGCTGGACCTCGCGCCCTCTGCCCGCGACTATTTCTGCGCCATCGCCGCCAGGCACCGCCCCGCTGCCTGGGCGAAATGCTGAAATGCCACGAACTGCTCATGCCTCAGCGCCCGGCCCGAAAGTCGGCAATCGGCGTAGATCACCCCGATCTCGCGCTTGCCGGCCAGCAGTGGCGCGACAAAGAACATCCCCTGCCCCAACCACTCGCGCATCGGGCGCGTCACCAGGTCGTTCAGGCTGTAACTGGCGGGAACGCCCATCCACAGGGTCTCGCGGGTACGCAAGACGTAGCTGAACAGGTTGGCCTGCTCGGGCAGGTCGGCCGGTAAGGCGAAGTCACTCAGCCAACGCTCGCTACCCTCACCCACTGCGCGGCGCGCCGTGAAGCGACTGCGCTGGTCTGCCAGCACCGCCACCATTACCCGCTCTATCCCGGCCCCCCTGTGCAAGCCCTGGAGCAGGGTATCCAGCACCAGGTTGACGTCGGCCTTGCGCGACACCAGCATGCCCAGTTCCTGCAGGGCCTGCTGCATGACCAGCAGGTTGGGTTGAAGCAACCGTGCCTGGCGCTGCTCGCGCTGAACGCGAATCTGTTCCGGGTCGGTATGGGGAATCAGGTGGCAAAGCTTGCTGGCGCCAAAGGTCGTCGCCACCTTGACCGCCTCATCGGCATTGGCCAGAACCTGCTGCATCGCCTCCTCCCGACCGAGGCCCACCAGGCTGGCAAACTGTTCCACCAGTAGCGTCATGGCGGGAGAGTCCCAACCCTGCAGGGCCGACTCACTGATGCGCACGCCCAAGCTCACAGCCTTCACCGCAGGGTCGCTCTGGGACGAGCCGGCGTGGGCGAGGCTCGCCAGTTCCCCCAGGTTCCAGCTACGCACCAGACCCAAGGTCAGTTGGCGAAAGCTGGTACCCAGCACGTCGCGTACGGCCTGCTCTTCGTCGATCCCCGGTTGCACCAAGGCGGCGGCCAGCTCATCGGCCTGATCGCCGCCACAGCCCCAGAACGCCAGCTCCCCCAGGTTGTGCAGAAGGGCAGCTATGAACACCTCTTCCTGGCTGCGCGCCAGCAGGTAGCCTGCAATGTTGCGTGCCTGCACTGCAGCATGGAAGGAACGCGCCAGGAGTGCTGGCAACTGCTCCCGCGGGCCGCGAGTCAGCAGGCTGTCGATCAGGCTCACTGAGAGACCAATCAGGCGCACATTCTCGAAACCGATCAGTACGATGGCGCGGGAGATCGTGCGGATCGCCTCCTGGGAGGGATTGTAATAGACGCTGTTGGCGACCTTCAGCACCTTGGACGTCAGGGTCGCGTCACGCAGCAGCACATCGGCCAACTGCTGCACGGAGGATTTGTCCTGTTGGGCCATCTGGTGCAAATCCTGCACCACCGCGGCCAGGGCGGGCAATTCGGCCTCGTTGAGGCGGTCGATCCATGACTGCAAACCATGGCTGCGTTCACCCAAGATTGGCACCTCTGCGAAAATTTCCGGATGGTGGCCAGAATGCTGGCCAGCTAGCCGCAGGCTGGCCCTTTTTTCTTGCCTGTACAAGCTGTTACTGTACTTGCCTGCCGTCACCGCCGACACCCGCAGCGCGTGACCCCCGACACGATTTCGCCGGCCCGAGGCCCGCGCCTTCCCGCCAGCGAGGCCAGCGCCCATATGCCCGACACAACAGCCATGGATCGGACCCCCACCTGATGCGTCGCCTTGCGTTCATGCTCATCGGCCTGCTGGCCCAACCCTGCTTCGCCAGCCTGATTGAAAGCCACGGCTATGCGCAGTTCGGCACCCTGAAGTACCCCTCCAACTTCGACCATTTCGACTGGGTCAACCCCAGCGCCCCCAAGGGCGGAACACTGCGGGTGATGGCCTTCGGCAACTTCGACACCCTCAATCCCTACACCTTCAAGGGCACCAGCCCGGTGGCCACGCCCAACTTCCTGCAGTACGGCGTCACTGAGTTGAACGAGCCGTTGATGGTGGGTACCGGCCAGTACGACCCGTCCGGGGACGAGCCCGCCTCGAGCTACGGACTGATCGCCAGGAGCGTTGAATACAGCGAGGACCGAAGCTGGGTGGTGTTCAACCTGCGGGAGGAAGCCCGCTTCCACGACGGCAAGCCGATTACCGCCTATGACGTGGCCTTCTCCTACCGCACGCTGGTCGAGAACGGCCATCCGCAATACCGCACCAGCCTGCAGGAAGTGAAGCGGGTCGACATCCTCAACCGCCACCGCATTCGCTTCGTACTCAAGCGCGCCGGCAACCCGCTGTTAATCCTGCGCCTTGGCGAGTTGCCCGTTCTCCCCCAGCACTACTGGGAAAACCGCGACTTCAAGGCCACCACCTTCGAGCCCCCCCTGGGCAGCGGCCCTTATCGCATCACTCAGGTCCGGCCGGGACGCAGCCTGGTATTCGAGCGCGTCAAGGACTGGTGGGGCGAGAAATTGCCGGCCAACCGTGGCAAGTACAACTTTGATCGGGTCGAAGTGGAGTTCTACCGCGACAGCAACGTCGCGTTCGAAGCCTTCAAGGCTGGGGAGTTTGATTTCTACGTCGAGCATCAGGCGAAGAACTGGGCCAATGGCTATCGTTTCCCGGCCATCGCCCGTGGCGACGTCATACGCGCCGAGATCCCGCACCAGATTCCGACCCAGACCCAGGCCCTGTTCATGAACACCCGCCGCGCCATCTTTAGTGACCGCAAGGTGCGCGAAGCGATGGGGCTGATGTTCGACTTCGAATGGACCAACCGTACCCTGTTCAACAACGCCTATATGCGCTCCACCAGCTACTACCCCAATAGCGAGTTCAGCGCCCAGGGCAAGCCCGAGGGGCACGAGTGGCTGCTGCTGTCACCCCACCGCAAGGAGTTGCCGGAGTCGCTGTTCATCCAGCCGTTCCAGGTGCCCACCACCGAGGGTCGCGGCATCCCGCGGGAAACCCTTCGCCGCGCCCTCGGTCTATTGGCCGGAGCCGGCTGGAAACTGTCCGGCCAGCGCCTGGTGAATGATCGTGGCCAGCCGCTGCGTTTTGAAATCCTGCTGGTCAACCCGAACCTTGAACGCATCCTCCAGCCCTATCGCGAAAACCTTGCCAGCATCGGCATCGACGTCAGCCTGAGGACCGTGGACCGCGCGCAGTACAAGCAGCGCCTCGACCACTTCGACTACGACATGATCCTGATGACCCTGCCGCAGACCCTGAGTCCGGGCCTGGAGCAATACCTCTACTTCCACTCCAGCCAGGTGGGCGTGAAGGGCAGCAAGAATTACGCGGGCGTCGCCAACCCGGTGGCCGACGACTTGATCGACAAGCTACTCGGCGCCCAGAGCCGCGACGAACAACTGGCCGTCGCGCGAGCACTCGACCGCACCCTGCTCTGGGAGCACTACAGCGTCCCCAACTGGTACATCAATTATCACCGCCTGGCCTACCGCAACCGGTTCGCCTTCGTCACCACGCCGCCCTACACCCTGGGCCTGCGTGCCTGGTGGCTGAAGCCCACGGAGAACGCCCGATGAGCAAAACGCTGCGCAACCGCTGCCTGCAAGGTTGTGGCGCCCTGCTGCTGTCCCTGGCCGGCCTCGCCACAGCCGAGCCCAAATACGCCATCACCCTGTATGACGAACCTGCCAAGTACCCGGCGAACTTCACGCACTTTTCCTGGGTCAACCCGGATGCGCCCAAGGGTGGCGTCCTGCGTCTCGCCGGCGTCGGCGGGTTCGACAGCCTCAACCCCTTCATTCCGCGGGGCAATTCGGCCGACCAGATCGGCCTGATCTACGACAGCCTTACCTTCCACTCCCCGGATGAACCCTTCACCGAGTACGGCCTGCTGGCGGAGAAGATCGAAAAGGCGCCGGACAACAGCTACGTGCGCTTCTACCTGAATCCCAAGGCGCGCTTCCACGATGGCCAGCCGGTGACGGCCGAGGACGTGATTTTCACCTTCAACACGCTGGTCGAGCATGGCGACCCCATGTACCGCCACTATTACGCCGACGTGGCCAAGGTTGAGGCCGAGGACAGGTTGCGCGTGCGCTTCGACTTCAAGCACGCGGGCAATCGCGAACTGCCGCTGATCCTCGGCCAGATCCAGGTACTACCCAAGCACTTCTGGGAAGGTCGCGACTTCGGCAAGACCGATCTCGCCCCGCCGCTCGGCAGCGGCCCTTACCGCATCGCCAAGGTGGACGCTGGCCGCTCCATTCGCTATGAGCGGGTCAAGGACTGGTGGGCCAAAGACCTTCCGGTCACGCGCGGTTACTACAACTTCGATGCGATAACCGTCGACTACTACCGCGACATGTCGGTGTCACTGGAGGCCTTCAAGGCCGGCCAGTTCGACTTCAACCTGGAGTACTCCGCCAAGGATTGGGCTACCGGTTACGAAAGCCCTGCCCTGCGCGCCGGCAAGATCGTCAAGGAAGCCATCCCGAACCATAACCCGACCGGGATGCAGGGCTTTGCCTTCAACATTCGCCGACCGGCATTCCAGGATCGCCGGGTACGCGAGGCCATTGCCCAGTTGTTTGACTTCGAATGGGCCAACAAGCAGCTGTTCTTCGGCGCCTACAAACGCACCAGTAGCTACTTCGAGAACTCGGAGATGGCGTCCCACGAGATGCCTGATGCCGAGGAGCTGAAAATCCTCGAGCCGCTACGTGACCAGGTGCCGGGAGAAGTCTTCACCCAGGTGTTCAAACCGCCGGTGAGTGACGGCAGCGGCATCATCCGCGACCAGAAACGCCGCGCTTACCAGTTGCTCATGGCGGCCGGTTACAAGATCGAGAACGACAAGATGGTCGGCCCGGATGGCAAGCCCCTGGCCTTTGAGATACTCATCGCCCAGGCCAACCTGGAACGGGTGATCCTGCCCTTCAAGCGCAACCTGGCGGAGCTAGGCATCGACCTGCAGATTCGCCGCGTGGACGTTTCCCAGTACATCAACCGCCTGCGCTCGCGCGACTTCGACATGATTCCGGCCACCTGGGGGCAGTCCAGCTCCCCGGGCAACGAACAGATGGAGTTCTGGCACTCGCGCAGCGCCGACAGTGCCGGCAGCCGCAACTTCATCGGCCTGCGCGACCCTGCCATCGACAAGCTGGTGGAGGGTCTGATCCGCGCCGACTCGCGCAAAAGCCTGGTGGTACACGCCCGCGCCCTCGATCGGGTACTGCTCTGGGGTCACTATGTGGTGCCCAACTACTATGTCGACACCTGGCGCGTGGCCTACTGGAACCACTTCCAGCGCCCCGAAACGACGCCGCTCTATGACTACAGCCTGATGACCTGGTGGCAGAAACCAGGCACGGAAACTGCTGGCGAGTCCGAGCAAGCCCCCTCCGAGCCGGATGCCCAGTAAATGCTCGCTTACATACTGCGTCGACTGCTGCTGATCATTCCCACCCTGTTCGGCATCCTGCTGATCAACTTCATCATCATCCAGGCCGCCCCCGGTGGCCCGGTGGAACAGATGATCGCCAAACTGGAAGGCTTCGATGCCGCGGCGGGTGGCGCCACCGGACGCATCTCCGGCGGAGGTTCGGAAGTTGCTACAGCGGGCTCGAACTACCGCGGCGCCCAGGGCCTGGACCCGGAACTGGTGGCCGAGATCGAGAAGATGTACGGCTTCGACAAGCCGGCTCCGGAGCGTTTCTGGCTGATGATCACCAACTACCTGAAACTGGATTTCGGCAATAGCTTCTTCCGTGATGCCAAGGTTACCGACCTGATCATCGAGAAGCTGCCGGTGTCCATCTCCCTCGGGCTCTGGAGCACCCTGATCATGTACCTGGTCTCCATACCCCTGGGGATCGCCAAGGCCGTGCGCCACGGCAGCGCCTTCGACGTCTGGAGCAGTACCGCGATCATCATCGGCTACGCCATTCCTGCGTTCCTGTTCGCCATCCTGCTGATCGTGCTCTTCGCCGGCGGTAGCTACTTCGACTGGTTCCCCCTTCGCGGCCTCACCTCGAACAACTTCGACGAACTGAGCCTGACCGGCAAGATGCTCGACTACTTCTGGCACCTGGCCCTGCCAGTGACTGCGCTGGTGATCGGTAACTTCGCAACCCTCACCCTGCTGACCAAGAACAGCTTTCTCGACGAGATCAACAAACAGTACGTGACCACCGCCCGCGCCAAGGGCCTATCGGAAAACCGCGTGCTTTATGGCCACGTATTCCGTAATGCGATGCTGCTGATCATCGCCGGTTTCCCGGCGGCCTTCATCGGCTTGTTCTTCACGGGATCGCTACTGATCGAGGTGATCTTCTCCCTCGACGGCCTGGGCCTGCTGAGCTTCGAGTCCGCGCTGAATCGCGATTACCCCGTGGTGTTCGGCACACTCTTCATCTTCACCTTGCTGGGACTGGTCGTGAAACTGATCGGCGATCTCACCTACACCCTGGTCGATCCACGCATCGACTTCGAAAACCGGGAGGGTTGAGCATGGCCCTCTCCCCCATCAACCAGCGCCGCTTCGCACGTTTCAAGGCCAACAAGCGCGGCTGGTGGTCGCTCTGGCTGTTCCTGATCCTCTTCGTCCTGAGCCTGGGCGCCGAAATGATCGCCAACGACAAGCCGTTGATGGTCGACTACGACGGCCAGTGGTACTTCCCCTTCCTCAAGCGCTATCCGGAAACCACCTTCGGCGGCGAGTTCCCGCTGGAAGCCAACTACAAGACGCCCTATATCCGCGAGCTGATCGAATCCAAGGGCGGCAGCATGATCTGGGCCCCCATTCCCTTCAGCTACGACACCATCAACTACGAACTCAAGGTACCGGCTCCGGCACCGCCCTCGGCGGAAAACTGGCTGGGTACGGACGACCAGGGGCGCGACGTGATGGCTCGGGTCATCTACGGCTTCCGCATCTCGGTGCTGTTCGCCCTGACCTTGACCTTGCTGAGTTCCATCATCGGCGTAATCGCCGGAGCCTTGCAGGGCTTCTACGGCGGCTGGATGGACTTGGCCGGCCAACGCTTCCTTGAAATCTGGTCCGGCCTGCCGGTGCTCTACCTCCTGATCATCCTGGCCAGCTTCGTGCAGCCGAATTTCTGGTGGCTGCTGGGTATCATGCTGCTGTTCTCATGGATGAGCCTGGTGGACGTGGTGCGTGCCGAATTTCTCCGTGGCCGCAACCTCGAATACGTGCGCGCGGCCCGCGCACTGGGCATGGAGAATGGCGCCATCATGTTCCGACACATCCTGCCCAACGCCATGGTGTCCACCATGACCTTCATGCCATTCATCCTCACCGGCGCCATCGGCACCCTGACCGCGCTGGACTTCCTTGGCTTCGGCCTTCCACCGGGAGCCCCCTCCCTCGGCGAGTTGGTGGCACAGGGCAAATCCAACCTGCAGGCTCCCTGGCTGGGCATTTCTGCCTTCCTGGTGCTAGCGGCCATGTTGACCTTACTGGTGTTCATCGGCGAAGCCGCGCGCGATGCGTTCGACCCGAGGAAGTGAAATGAGCGAGAACCTGATCGAAATACGCAACCTCGCCGTCGAGTTCGTCACCGGTGAGAAGGTCCAGCGTGTAGTCGAGGGCGTCAGTTTCGACATCCGCAAAGGCGAAACCCTGGCCCTGGTGGGCGAAAGCGGCTCCGGAAAGTCGGTAACCGCGCACTCCATCCTGCGCCTTTTGCCCTATCCGCTCGCCCGCCACCCGAACGGCAGCATCAACTACGCCGGCAAGGACCTGCTGAAGCTGCCCGAAAGCAAGCTGCGCGGTATTCGCGGCAACCGCATCGCCATGGTCTTCCAGGAGCCCATGACCTCGCTCAATCCGCTGCACAGCATTGAGAAGCAGATCAACGAAGTGCTGGGCCTGCACAAGGGGCTGACTGGCAAGGCCGCCACCAAACGCACCCTGGAACTGCTTGAGCTGGTCGGAATCCCTGAGCCGCACAAACGTCTCAAGGCCTTCCCCCACGAGCTCTCCGGTGGGCAACGGCAACGGGTGATGATCGCAATGGCACTGGCCAACGAGCCGGAACTCCTGATCGCTGACGAGCCCACCACCGCACTGGATGTCACCGTCCAGCTGAAAATCCTCGAGCTGCTAAAAGAACTGCAGGCACGCCTGGGCATGGCGTTGCTGCTGATCAGCCACGACCTCAACCTGGTGCGGAGAATTGCGCATCGCGTATGTGTCATGCAGCGAGGTTGCATCGTCGAACAAGCGTCGTGTGATGAGCTGTTCCACGCACCGCAGCATCCCTACACCAAGGAACTGCTCGGCGCCGAGCCTTCGGGCCAGCCGGCACAGAACCCGGTGGGGGCACCACTGCTGGAGGTCGATGACCTGCGTGTGTGGTTCCCGATCAAAAAGGGCTTGCTGCGACGCACCGTGGACCACGTGAAGGCCGTGGACGGCGTCAGCTTCAGCCTGCTGCAGGGCCAGACCCTGGGTATCGTGGGCGAGAGCGGCTCCGGCAAGTCCACGCTGGGCCTGGCGATTCTCCGGCTGCTGGGCAGCCGGGGCGGCATCCGTTTCCAGGGCCAGGCACTGGACGGACTGTCGCAGAAGGACGTGCGGCCGTTCCGGCGCGAGATGCAAGTGGTCTTCCAGGACCCCTTCGGCAGTCTCAGCCCGCGCATGTGCGTGGGCCAGATTGTCGGCGAGGGGCTTCGAATCCACCGAATCGGCACCGAGGCGGAGCAGGAACAAGCCATCATCGACGCGCTCCTGGAGGTAGGGTTGGACCCGGAAACCCGGCACCGCTACCCCCACGAGTTTTCCGGCGGGCAGCGGCAGCGGATTGCCATTGCCCGGGCGTTGGTGCTGAAACCGGCACTGATCCTGCTGGACGAGCCCACCTCGGCGCTCGACCGGACGGTTCAGCGCCAAGTGGTGGAGTTGTTGCGTAGGCTGCAGACCAAGTACGACTTGACCTACCTGTTCATCAGCCATGATCTGGCTGTGGTCCGGGCATTGAGCCACCATCTGATGGTGATCAAGCACGGGCAGGTGGTCGAGCAGGGTCCAGCCGAGGGCATCTTCGCCGCACCGCAGCACAGCTATACGAAGCAGTTGCTGGAAGCCGCATTTCTGGCTCCAGAAACTGCCCATTAACCAGAAGAGGATGAAAGCACATGGGTTTTCTCGCCGGTAAGCGCGTACTGATCGTTGGCGTAGCCAGCAAACTGTCCATCGCATCGGGCATCGCTGCAGCCATGCATCGCGAAGGCGCCGAGCTCGCCTTCACCTACCAGAACGACAAGCTGAAAGGCCGCGTCGAAGAATTCGCCGCAAGCTGGGGCTCCAACGCCGAACTCTGCTTCCCCTGCGACGTGGCCAACGACGAAGAAATCGCCGCTGTCTTCGAGGCCCTCAGCAAGAAGTGGGACGGCCTGGACTGCATCGTCCACTCGGTCGGTTTCGCTCCGGGCGACCAACTGGACGGCGACTTCACCGAAGTCACCACCCGCGAAGGTTTCCGCATCGCCCACGACATCAGCGCCTACAGCTTCGTGGCCCTGGCCAAGGCCGGCCGCGAAATGATGAAAGGCCGCAACGGCAGCCTGCTGACCCTGTCCTACCTGGGCGCCGAACGCACCATGCCGAACTACAACGTCATGGGCATGGCCAAGGCCAGCCTGGAAGCCGGTGTGCGTTACCTGGCCGGCAGCCTCGGCCCGGAAGGCACACGCGTGAACGCCATCTCCGCTGGTCCGATCCGCACCCTTGCTGCTTCCGGCATCAAGAGCTTCCGCAAGATGCTCGCCGCAAACGAGAAGCAGACCCCCCTGCGTCGCAACGTGACCATTGAGGAAGTTGGCAACGCCGGTGCCTTCCTCTGCTCCGACCTGGCCTCGGGTATCAGCGGCGAGATCATGTACGTGGACGGCGGTTTCAACACCACCGCCATGGGCAACATCGAAGACTGATAGCCGCACTAACGAAGAAGCCCGCACTTATGTGCGGGCTTTTTTGTAGGTGCGCCAGGCTTGGCGCGTAGCGCCGTGACTGGCGCACCAAAGAAAAAGGCCGCGCAGTGCGGCCTCTTTCATACACACACGTCAGAAACGTTCGATCTTCGCCTTATCTTCCAATTGGCGACGGTAGGCAGCAAAGTCTTGCTGGCCACTGCGCGAGGCGAGGAAGCGGCTATACATCGCCTTCTCCTGCTCAGACAACTTCTCTTCCGACTGACTGATGCCGTTCAGGCGGATCACCACGTAATCGCCGTTGCCAAGCTTTACGCCAGTGAACTCGGGCTTGTCGGCGGCTGCAGGTTTCGGCATGCGGAACAGGGTCTGCAGCACAACCGGCTCGATACCTTCCTGGCTGCGGGTCGCGGCTTCTACCACCTGCCAGGATTGACCATCCTGGGCCTGTTCAACCGGGGTCTTACCTTCGCGCAGGCTGGCAATCAAGGCGTCACCCTTGGTCTTGACGGCTTCACCGGCCTTCTGCGCCAACAGGTGCTGGCGGATACTGTCACTGACCTTGTCCAGCGCCAGCTGTTCTGGCTTCTTGTGCTCTTTGACGCGCAGAACGACCACGGTGTCCGGATCGAGTTCAATGGCAGAACTGTTGGCGCCGTCTTCCAGCACTTCCGGACTGAACGCGGCCTGAAGGACTTGGCGATTTGCGGTCAGGCCTTCGCCACCTTCACGACCGAACGGAGCGCTGGTCTTCACTTCCAGGTTCAGCTCCTGCGCGGGCTGCGCCAGGTCCGAAGCCTCGAATGCGGCATCTTCCAGCTCCTTGCTTACCTCGACAAAGCGCTGCTCGACCTGCTGGGCCTTGATGTCGTGCTCCAGTTTCGGCTTCAGACTCTCGAAGCTTGGCACCTCAGGCGCCTGCACACCCAGCAGCTTGATCAGGTGCCAACCGTACTGGGTACGCACCGGAACGGAAACCTCGCCCTGCTTCAGCGCGTACAGCGACTCTTCGAAAGTCGGCTCATAGACGCCAGGGCCGGCAAAGCCCAAGTCCCCTCCATTGGTAGCGGAGCCGGAGTCGTCAGAGAACTCCTTGGCCAGGGCGGCAAAGTCTTCGCCCTTGTCCAGACGCTGCTTGATCTGCTCGATCTTGGCCTTGGCCTGCTCCTCGTTGAGCTTGTCGCTGATCTCTACCAGGATGTGGGCGGCCTGACGCTGTTCGGCAAGGTTGCTGATCTCTTTCTGGTACTGGGCCTGGAGGTCTTCCTCCTTGGCTTCAACCCGGCTGAAGAAGGCAGCTTTCTTCAGTTCGACGTATTCGATCACCACCTGCTCGGGGCTCATGAACTGGTCGACGTGACCGTCGTAGTAGGCCTTGAGCTCATCCTCAGAAACGCTGACTGCAGCCGGGTCAGCCTTCAAGGTCAGAGTCGCGAAATCGCGAGTCTGTTTCTCCAAACGAGCGAAAGCTTCAACTTCTGCATCGGTCACGAAACCACTGCCAGCTAATCCGGCACGCAGCTGACCGATGAGCATTTCCTGCTCGAGCATCTGGCGGAACTGCAGACGGCTGTAGTTCATCTGACGTATCACCTGATCGAAGCGGTCGGCATTGAATTTGCCGTCCACTTGGAACTCCGGCGTCTGCAGGATCAACTGGTCAATAGCACTCTGCGAGAAAGCAAAGTCGGCCTCTCCAGCGCCTTGCAGTAGGAGCTTACGTTCGATCAGCCCCTTCAGCGCGGCTTCACGCAACAGCTTCTCGTCCAGCAGGGAGGCATCGAAGTCCTTACCCAACTGTTGCTGCAACTGGCGACGCTGCATGTTCACGGCTTCGCTTAGTTGGTCCAGGGTGATCTCATCACCGTTGACCTCAGCCGCGCTCTGGCGACTGCTGGTGGCATTGAAGATGGCGTCGAAGCCGGTCAGTGCCAGCAGCGCGATGATGACGCCAATGATGGTTTTGGCAATCCACCCCTGTGAATTGTCCCGTATGTTCTGCAGCATGGGTCCCCCAGAAACGGCCACATTGAGTCGCAGCCGAGTAACGCGGGTAGAGTATCCGAATAAGAGAAAGGCGCATCCTAGGATGCGCCTTCTCGTAGCTTGCGGAGTCTGAGATTCGACCTCTCTGGTGGTAGGAAGAAACCCTTCGCTTCCACCGCTCCGCTATCAGGCCAGGCTTGCCCGGCCTGATCGGGCAAAGCCCGAAAGACGCTTAGTTGACGGCGTCTTTCAGAGCTTTGCCGGCCTTGAAGCCAGGGATCTTGGCAGCAGCAATCTTGATCGGCTTGCCAGTCTGCGGGTTACGGCCAGTACGAGCAGCACGCTCTTTAACAGCGAAAGTACCGAAGCCAACCAGGACCACGGAGTCACCAGCCTTCAGAGCGCCAGTAACGGATTCGATAACTGCGTCCAGCGCGCGGCCAGCTACAGCTTTCGGGATGTCAGCAGATGCGGCGATAGCATCAATCAGTTCCGACTTGTTCACTCTTAAGTCCCCTTATTTCTGTTGAGTTGTTTCTTAGTTGTTTGGTGTAAGCAAAGCGGGTGCTGGTTGGCCTGCTAACACATAAGAGCCGCTTTATAACAAGGGCTCTAAAAATGTGTCAAGGAAGCCCCCCGGCTAATGCGTGCTGATTCGCTCCTTGGAATCAGTCTCGCGCTTGTCATCCTTTGCAACCATCTCCGGAGCCGCATCGGGCAAGGGCTCCGGCGCGTATTGCAGCGCAATTTGCAGGACCTCGTCAATCCATTTAACTGGTTTAATCGCCAAGTCTTGCTTGATATTTTCGGGAATTTCTTTCAGATCGCGCACATTCTCTTCGGGAATGATCACGGTCTTGATTCCACCACGATGTGCGGCCAGCAATTTCTCTTTCAGACCGCCAATCGCTAGTACCTGACCCCGCAGTGTAATTTCCCCGGTCATAGCCACATCAGCACGAACCGGAATCTGCGTCATGGCCGAAACCAACGCAGTGCACATGCCGATGCCAGCGCTGGGGCCATCCTTCGGAGTAGCGCCCTCGGGCATATGGATGTGGATATCCCGTTTCTCGTGGAAGTCCGCCTGAATACCCAGGCTCTTCGCCCGGCTACGCACCACGGTAAGAGCCGCCGTAATGGATTCTGCCATCACATCACCCAGCGAACCGGTTTTGGTCAGTTGCCCCTTGCCAGGAACGACTGCTGCCTCGATGGTCAGCAATTCGCCGCCAACCTGAGTCCAGGCCAGCCCAGTTACCTGACCAATCTGATCCTGCTGCTCGGCCAGACCGTAGCGATATTTACGCACGCCAAGGAAGTGCTCCAGCGATTCGGCAGTGATCTGCACGGCGAAGCGTTTCTCGCGAGCGTGTTCCTTCACAGCCTTGCGGCAGACCTTGGCGAGCTGGCGCTCAAGGCTACGCACACCGGCTTCTCGGGTGTAGTAACGAATGATGTCGCGAATGGCCTCTTCGTCGAACTCCACCTCGCCCTTCTTCAGACCGTTTGCCTTGGTCTGTTTGGGGGCAAGGTACTTGACGGCGATGTTGACCTTCTCGTCTTCGGTGTAACCCGGCAGTCGAATCACTTCCATACGATCCAGCAGCGGTGCCGGAATGTTCATGGAGTTGGCAGTGCACAGGAACATTACGTCCGAGAGGTCGTAGTCGACTTCCAGGTAGTGGTCGTTGAAATTGTGGTTCTGCTCGGGATCAAGCACTTCCAGCAGCGCAGAAGCAGGATCACCGCGCATGTCGCTGCCCATCTTGTCGATCTCGTCGAGCAGGAAAAGCGGGTTGCGCACGCCGACCTTGGTCATCTTCTGGATCAAACGACCTGGCATGGAACCAATGTAGGTACGACGATGACCGCGAATCTCGGCCTCGTCACGCACACCGCCTAGGGCCATGCGCACGAACTTGCGATTGGTGGCACGCGCAATGGACTCGGCCAGCGAGGTCTTGCCGACACCGGGCGGGCCTACCAGGCAAAGAACCGGCCCCTTGACCTTCTTCACGCGCTTCTGCACGGCGAGGTATTCGAGGATGCGCTCCTTGACCTCCTCCAGGCCGTAATGATCAGCGTCGAGGATATCTTCGGCCTTGGCCAGATCCAGTCGAACCTTGCTCTCGGCCTTCCATGGGACATTGACCAGCCAATCGATATAGGAGCGCACCACAGTCGCTTCAGCGGACATTGGCGACATTTGCTTCAGCTTGTTCAGCTCAGCATTAGCCTTGGCAAGCGCCTCTTTGGTCAACCCAGCGTTGTCGATACGCTTTTTCAACTCCTCGACTTCGTTGTGACCTTCATCGATGTCCCCCAGCTCTTTCTGAATAGCCTTCATCTGCTCATTCAGGTAGTACTCGCGCTGGCTGCGCTCCATCTGCTTCTTGACGCGACCACGAATGCGTTTCTCGACCTGCAGCAGATCGATCTCGGCATCCAGCAGCGCCAGGACATGCTCGACACGCTCGGGAAGGTCGGTCAGTTCGAGGATTTCCTGCTTCTGCTCGATCTTCAGCGCCATGTGGGCAGCCATGGTGTCCACCAGGCGACCCGGTTCATCGATGCTGTTCAGCGACGAAAGCACCTCGGACGGGACTTTCTTGCCCAATTGAACGTACTGTTCGAACTGGCTGAGTAGACTGCGGATAAATACTTCGGATTCGCGCTCGCCTGCATCGACTTCGTCGACCAGGCTGACTTCGGCGCGGCAATGACCGTCAACTTCGATGAAACGCTCGATGGCGCCCCGCTGCTCGCCCTCAACCAGCACTTTCACTGTGCCATCGGGTAGCTTCAAGAGCTGCAGAACGGTGGCGACAGTACCCATGCGATATAGGGCATCTTCGCCCGGATCATCGTCGGCCGGGTTCTTCTGGGCAACCAGGAGGATCTGCTTGTCCCCCGTCATCGCAGCTTCGAGAGCCTCGATGGATTTCTCACGCCCCACGAAAAGGGGAATGACCATGTGCGGATAGACCACGACATCACGCAATGGCAGGAGAGGTAATTCGGCAGTCGTATTCATGGTATCAGCTCTACGGCGGCCCTCGGGCCGTAAACAGATGGGAAAACCCTTGGCCCTAAGATGGGGTTAGGCCCGGGAAAAAACAAGCTTTAAGGCAGTAAATACAAAGGGGCCCGTAGGCCCCTTTGTTTCATCAAGCGTCAGGCGCCGCCTTGGCAGGCTGCTCGTTGTTCTCGTAGATCAACAGAGGCTTGGACGATCCTTCGATGACACTTTCGTCGATGACTACCTTGCTTACATCTGTTTGAGAGGGAATCTCATACATGGTGTCGAGCAGGATACCTTCAAGGATGGAGCGCAGGCCACGCGCACCGGTTTTACGCTCCAGCGCCCGACGGGCAACAGCTTTGAGCGCGTCCGGACGGAACTCGAGGTCCACACCTTCCATTTCGAACAGTTTGGCGTATTGCTTTGTCAGCGCGTTCTTCGGCTCGGTGAGGATCTGCATCAGCGCAGCCTCATCCAGTTCGTCGAGGGTGGCAATGACCGGCAGTCGACCTACGAACTCAGGAATCAGACCGAACTTCACAAGGTCTTCCGGCTCGACTTCACGGAGGGCTTCGCCCACCTTTTTGCCCAGATCCTTGCTGCGGACTTCGGCATTGAAACCGATACCACCTCTGGTCGAACGGTTCTGGATCACTTTTTCCAGGCCAGCAAACGCACCGCCACAGATGAACAGTATGTTGCGGGTATCAACCTGCAAGAATTCCTGTTGCGGATGCTTGCGACCGCCTTGCGGCGGAACCGAGGCTACGGTGCCTTCGATCAGCTTCAGCAGGGCTTGCTGCACACCCTCGCCCGATACGTCGCGGGTGATGGACGGGTTGTCCGACTTGCGGGAAATCTTGTCGATCTCGTCGATATAGACGATACCCATCTGGGCCTTCTCTACATCGTAATCGCACTTCTGCAGCAGCTTCTGGATGATGTTCTCAACGTCTTCGCCAACGTAACCCGCCTCGGTGAGGGTAGTGGCATCAGCGATGGTGAAGGGTACGTTAAGCAGGCGAGCCAGCGTTTCAGCCAGCAGCGTCTTGCCCGAACCGGTGGGCCCGATCAGCAGAATGTTGCTCTTGCCCAGTTCGACGTCATCTTTCTTGTCGCGCTGGTTCAAACGCTTGTAGTGGTTGTACACCGCTACCGCGAGAACCTTCTTCGCCCGCTCCTGACCAATCACGTATTGGTCGAGGATGGTGCGAATTTCCTTGGGCGCAGGCAGTTTGTGCGCACTGCTCTCGGCCTGGGCTTCCTGCACCTCCTCACGGATGATGTCGTTGCACAGGTCGACGCACTCGTCGCAGATAAATACGGAGGGACCGGCAATCAGTTTGCGTACTTCGTGCTGGCTTTTGCCGCAGAAAGAGCAATAAAGCAGTTTGCCGTTGTCCTCGCCGTTGCGGGTGTCAGTCATTCGATCGATCCAATCGGGTAGGCTTGAAACACAAGATGAAGGCAAATGCGGGCATTTTCAACCCCGCGAAACGGCCGGATATTCTCCGGCCGCAGTCTTGCGGATAGGCTTAGCCCACGAGCTGGCGCTTGCTGAGCACCTGATCGATCAGGCCGTATTTGACTGCCTCGTCACCACTCATGAAATTGTCGCGGTCGGTGTCGCGTGCGATCACATCAATCGGCTGACCAGTGTGGTCGGCCAGGATCTTGTTCAGGCGCTCGCGAATGGTGAGTATCTCACGGGCATGAATCTCGATGTCCGAGGCCTGCCCCTGGAAACCGCCCAGCGGCTGGTGAATCATCATACGCGAATGCGGCAGGCAGAAACGCTTGCCCGCAGCACCACCAGCCAGCAGCAACGCTCCCATACTGCACGCCTGACCAATGCACAAGGTCGAAACGTCGGGCTTGATGAACTGCATGGTGTCGTAGATCGACATACCGGCAGTCACCGAGCCACCCGGAGAGTTAATGTAGAGTTGGATGTCCTTGTCGGGGTTCTCGGCCTCGAGGAAAAGCAGCTGCGCCACCACCAGATTGGCCATGTAGTCTTCTACGGGGCCCACCAGGAAGATCACGCGCTCTTTCAACAGGCGCGAATAAATGTCATAAGCTCGTTCGCCGCGGGCGGACTGCTCGATCACCATAGGCACCAGACCGCCAGCGGCTTGGATGTCAGGCATTTGCTGCACGAAAGAATTGCGGGACATGTCCTGCGATCACTCCCTAACTAGATAGTCATGTCTCAAAGACGCATAAGCCAGCTCGGAGGCTGGCTTATGGTGTATTCGAAGGAGGCGGAACGATCAGTCGGCTTTCGGAGCTTCTGCCGGCTTGACTGCCTCTTCGTAGGAAACCGACGTGTCGGTTACTTTGGCCTTCTGCAGGACAGTATCTACAACTTGTTCTTCCAGCACAACCGAACGGACTTCGTTCAGTTGCTGGTCGTTCTTGTAGTACCAGGCCACGACTTGCTCCGGCTCCTGATAGGCGGAGGCCATTTCTTCGATCAGCTCGCGCACGCGGGCCTCATCGGGCTTCAGCTCGAACTGCTTGACCACTTCAGCCACGATCAGACCCAGGACCACGCGACGCTTGGCTTGCTCTTCAAACAGCTCGGCCGGCAGCTGCTCAGGGTTGATGTTGCCGCCGAACTGCTGAACAGCCTGGACGCGCAGACGGTTCACTTCGTTGCCGATCAGGGCCTTCGGCACCTCAACCGGGTTGGCAGCCAACAGACCGTCCATCACCTGGTTCTTCACCTTGGACTTGGTGGCCTGACGCAGCTCACGCTCCATGTTCTTGCGAACTTCGGCGCGGAAGCCTTCCAGACCACCTTCCTTGATGCCGAACAGGGAGAAGAACTCATCGTTCAACTCAGGCAGTTGAGGAGCGGAAACGCCGTTCACGGTCACGGTGAACTCTGCAGCCTTACCAGCCAGGTCCAGATTCTGGTAGTCGGCCGGGAAGGTCGGATTGATCACACGCTCTTCACCGGCTTTGACGCCAACCAGAGCCTCTTCGAAGCCCGGAATCATGCGACCGGAACCCAGCACCAGCAGGGTGCCTTTGGCGGAGCCGCCAGCAAAGGCCTCACCGTCCACCTTACCGACGAAATCGATGTTCAGTTGATCACCGTTCTCGGCGGCGCGCTCAACAGCCTCGAAACGGGTGTTCTGCTTGCGCAGGATGTCCAGCATGTTGTCGACATCAGCGTCACCAACCTCAGCCTGCAGGCGCTCGATGGCGATCTCTTCGAAACCGGCAACCTTGAATTCGGGGAACACTTCGAAAGTGGCGATGTATTCAAGATCCTTGCCCTTCTCGAACACTTTAGGCTCGACAGACGGGGCACCGGCCGGATTCAGCTTCTGCTCGACAACAGCCTCATAGAAGGAAGACTGGATCAGGTCACCCAGGACTTCCTGACGAGCGGAGTCCTCGAAGCGCTGACGAATGACGCTCATCGGCACTTTGCCCGGACGGAAACCGGCAACCTTGGCGCGGCGGGCAGTCTGCTGCAGGCGCTTGGTCACTTCGTTCTCGACGCGCTCGGCCGGCACGCCGATGGTCATGCGGCGCTCAAGAGCGGAGGTGCTTTCTACAGAAACTTGCATGGATAATCCTCGTTGCACAGACATAAGCCGGCCGTTCCGGCCCCAGAATCAAGGGCATGCATTCTAGTGGGTCGATTTACAGAAGTCACCCGCCAGTAACAGCCGGCAAATCGAAGAGAGAAAAGAAAGGGAATTCGCGACACCTCGGGAAGTCGGGCAGCTCCCTGATTCCGCACCGCGCCGGAGCCGCCTCGATCCGGAAATGAAAACGCCAGGCAATGAGCCTGGCGCCTTCATGAATATGGGGTGGACGATGGGAATCGAACCCACGACACCAGGAGCCACAATCCTGTGCTCTACCAACTGAGCTACGCCCACCATATTGCGCATTCACTGACTTTCATCAGCAACGGTAGCCACTGGGGCCACCGCCTTACAACCAGAATCGCCAAGAATCCGCGGAGCATCCACTATTCAGAACGATTCGAACATCATGGTGCGGACGGAGAGACTCGAACTCTCACGCCTTGCGGCGCTGGAACCTAAATCCAGTGTGTCTACCAATTCCACCACGTCCGCAGAGACAACACTTGAAACGAAAACGCCAGGCACGTTGCCTGGCGCTCTCTGGAATATGGGGTGGACGATGGGAATCGAACCCACGACACCAGGAGCCACAATCCTGTGCTCTACCAACTGAGCTACGCCCACCATATTACGCATTGCTTGAGCCAAATGTGCCAAATGGCACGCCCGGCAGGACTCGAACCTGCGACCATCCGCTTAGAAGGCGGATGCTCTATCCAGCTGAGCTACGGGCGCTTATATCTGCGAGCAGACTATAAAGCTTCGGCCTAGACCGAATCACTTGGATTCGTCTTTGCCGCCTTACCCAACGACAGGCTGTGCTCGACAAGCGGGGCGCATCTTATAGCCAGCCCCACCCCTCGTCAACTAGAAAATTGAAAAAAATCAGAAAGATATAAGCGTCAGGACAAAATGCAGACCACCCGCCTTTGCCCGCCCGCCCCTCCATGCGAGAATACGCGCCCTTTTTAGCCCTTCCCGATGGTTAATCTAGCGTCATGACCGCACAACTGATCGACGGCAAAACGATCGCCGCCCGCCTCCGCCAGCAGATAGCCCTACGTGTCGCCGAGCGTCGCCAGCAAGGACTTCGCGTCCCCGGCCTCGCCGTGATCCTGGTCGGCAGCGATCCCGCCTCCCAGGTCTATGTCGCCCACAAGCGCAAGGATTGCGAGGAAGTCGGCTTTCTGTCGCAGGCCCATGACTTGCCCGCCAGCACCAGCCAGGCTGAGCTGCTGGCCCTGATCGATCGCCTCAATGAAGACCCGGCGATCGACGGCATCCTGGTTCAGCTACCACTGCCGGAACACCTGGACGCCTCGCAGCTGCTAGAGCGCATCCACCCCGACAAGGACGTGGACGGCTTCCATCCTTACAACGTCGGCCGCCTGGCCCAACGCATTCCCCTGCTCCGCCCCTGCACTCCCAAGGGCATCATGACCCTCTTGGAAAGCACCGGCACCGACCTCTATGGCATGAACGCCGTTGTTGTGGGCGCCTCCAACATCGTCGGCCGCCCAATGGCCCTCGAACTTCTGCTCGCCGGCTGCACCGTAACGGTTACACACCGATTCACCAAGGATCTGGCAGGCCACGTAGCCAACGCAGACCTGGTGGTAGTGGCCGCCGGCAAACCAGGCCTGGTGAAGGGTGAGTGGATCAAGCCCGGCGCGATCGTCATCGATGTCGGCATCAATCGCCAGGACGACGGCAAGCTGGTGGGGGACGTGGAATATGACGTGGCCGAGCAGCGCGCCAGCTGGATCACCCCAGTCCCAGGCGGCGTCGGCCCCATGACTCGCGCCTGCCTGCTGGAAAACACCCTCTACGCCGCCGAAGCGCTCCACGCGTAAGGCGCCAGCAAATAGAAAAGGCCGCATCAAGCGGCCTTTTCTATTGGGCGGATCCGATCGAGGCGACTCAGTCAGCGAGGCGCCAAGTGGTACCACCCTTCCCATCTTCCAGCACTACGCCCATGGCGCTCAGCTGGTCGCGGATACGGTCGGATTCGGCCCAGTCCTTCTCCGCACGCGCCCGCAGGCGAGCCTGAATCAGCCCCTCGACCTCAGCAGCGTCCACCTTGCCTTCGGCACCTGCGCGCAGGAAGGCATCCGACTCCAGTTGCAGAACACCGAGCAATCCGCCCAGCGTCTTGAGCTGCGCCGCCAGGGCAGCAGCAGCCGGCAGGTCGCCATCACGCAGACGATTCACCTCACGCACCATCTCGAAGAGCACCGCACAGGCTTCCGGACTGTTGAAGTCATCGTCCATGGCCGCCGCAAATCGCTCGACGAAAGCCTCGCCACCTGCCGGAGCCGCATCGGGCAGACCGCGCAGAGCATGATAGAAACGCTCCAGGGCGCCCTTGGCCTCCTTGAGGCTTTCCTCGGAGTAGTTGATCGGACTGCGGTAGTGGCTGGACACCAGCAGGTAGCGCACCACCTCGGGATGGTACTTTTCCAGCACCTCGCGAATAGTGAAGAAATTGCCCAGGGACTTGGACATCTTCTCGCCATCCACCCGCACAGCCCCCGCGTGCATCCAGGCATTGGCATACAGCTTGCCGGTGGCCGCCTCGCTCTGGGCAATCTCGTTTTCGTGGTGCGGGAACACCAGGTCCGGACCACCGCCGTGAATGTCAAAGGTCTCGCCCAGGCAGCAGGTGGACATAACCGAGCACTCAATGTGCCAACCCGGGCGGCCAGGCCCCCAGGGCGATTCCCAACTAGGCTCACCAGGCTTGGCACCTTTCCAGAGCACGAAATCCAGCGGGTCTTCCTTGGCCTCATCCACTTCGATACGGGCGCCGATGCGCAGATCTTCAATCTTCTTGCGCGAGAGTTTTCCGTAACCGACGAACTTGCCCACCCGGTAGTAGACATCGCCATTGCCCGGAGCATAGGCGAAGCCCTTGTCGATCAGTGTCTGGATCATCTCGTGCATGCCGGCGATATGGTCGGTGGCACGCGGCTCCATGTCCGGACGCAGCACTGACAGGCGCGCCTCATCCTCATGCATCGCGGCGATCATGCGCTCCACCAGCGCCTCGAAAGGCTCGCCATTCTCATTGGCGCGACGAATGATCTTGTCGTCGATGTCAGTGATGTTGCGCACGTAGGTAAGGTCATAACCGCGATGACGCAGCCAGCGCGCCACCACGTCAAAAGCCACCATCACTCGAGCATGGCCGATATGGCAGAAGTCATAGACGGTCATGCCGCAGACATACATGCGCACCTGGTTGCCGACCAGCGGCTTCAGGGGCTCCTTGGTCTTGCTCAGGGTGTTGTAGATCGACAGCATCATCATTGGCCCCAGGAATCGCGCAGGGTCACGGTACGGTTGAAAACAGGCTTGCCAGGGCGGGAGTCCTTCAGGTCGGCGCAGAAGTAACCCTCACGCTCGAACTGGAAGCGATCCTCAGGCTTTGCCTGGGCCAGTGACGGCTCAGCACGGCAACCACTCAACACCTGCAGGGAATCCGGGTTGATGTTGTCGAGGAAGCTCCCCCCCTCTTCCGACTTCTCCGGGTTCGGCGAACGGAACAGGCGGTCGTACAGGCGCACTTCGCATTCAACGCTGCCTTCGGCCGGGACCCAATGGATCACGCCTTTGACCTTGCGGCCTTCCGGGTTCTTGCCCAGGGTGTCCGGATCGTAGGAGCAGCGCAGTTCGACGATATTGCCTGCCGCATCCTTGATAGCCTCGTCGGCGCGGATCACGTAGCTGCCACGCAGGCGTACTTCGCCGCCAGGGATCAAGCGCTTATAGCCGGCCGGCGGAACCTCCTCGAAGTCACCAGCATCGATGTACAGCTCACGAGAGAACGGCAGGACGCGCACGCCCATGTCTTCCTTCGGATGGCGCGACAACTCAAGGTTCTCGACCTGGCCTTCCGGGTAGTTGGTGATGACCACCTTCAGGGGCTTCAGAACGCACATTGCGCGCGGTGCGGTGGCATCGAGGTGATCGCGGATGCTGAACTCCAGCATGCCAATATCCACTACGCCGCTGGCACGGTTCACGCCGATCATCTCGCAGAAATTGCGAATGGACTCCGGGGTGTAGCCACGGCGACGGTAGCCGGACAGGGTCGACATGCGCGGATCGTCCCAGGCGCTGACGTGACCTTCATCAACCAGTTGCTTGAGCTTGCGCTTACTGGTGATGGTGTAGTTCAGATTGAGGCGCGAAAACTCGTACTGGCGAGGCTGGGCCGGGACCGACAAGTTTTCCAGGAACCATTCGTAGAGCGGACGGTGATCCTCGAACTCCAGGGTGCAGATGGAATGGGTGATGCCCTCGATGGCGTCCGACTGACCGTGAGTGAAGTCATAGCTCGGGTAGATGCACCACTTGTCGCCAGTCTGGTGATGGTGGGCATGACGGATACGATAGAGGATCGGATCGCGCAGGTTCATATTCGGCGAAGTCATGTCGATCTTCGCGCGCAGGGAACGGGTGCCATCCGGGAACTCACCGGCCTTCATACGAGCGAACAGGTCCAGGTTCTCCTCAACCGAACGATCACGAAAGGGGCTGTTCCTGCCCGGCTCGGTCAGGCTGCCGCGGAACTCGCGCGCCTCTTCTGGAGACAGGTCGCAAACGAACGCCTTGCCGGCCTTGATCAACTCGACAGCCCAGTCGTGCAACTGGTCGAAATAATTGGAGGCGTAACGCACCTCGCCGGCCCAATCGAAGCCCAGCCACTTCACATCGCTTTCGATGGCGTCGATGTACTCCTGGTCTTCCTTAGCCGGGTTGGTGTCGTCGAAGCGCAGATGGCAATCACCGCCGAACTCCTTGGCCAGGCCGAAGTTCAGGCAGATCGACTTGGCATGACCAATGTGCAGATAGCCGTTGGGCTCCGGCGGGAAGCGGGTGACGATCTTGGTGTGCTTGCCGGCGTCCAGATCCGCCTGGACGATCTGGCGCAGGAAGTTGGAAGCGGCGGGAGTCTCTGGCTTGCTCATGGGGTCCTTACATCTAGCTGGTGCGCGGCTCAGGGTAGGCCGGCCAAATCAAAGCGCTTATCATAGCCGAAGCTGTCAATCCCCTGACAGGCCTTGGATTTCTCGATAGAGCGAATAGCCAAATGATCAAGCTGCATACCAACCACGGCGTCATCACCCTGCAACTCTTTGAAGACAAAGCCCCGGATACCGTGGCCAACTTCAAGGAGTACGTGAAGGCCGGCCATTACGACGGCACCATCTTCCACCGCGTGATCGGCAACTTCATGATCCAGGGCGGCGGCTTCGAGCCGGGCATGAAGCAGAAGTCCACCCGTGCCCCGATCAAGAACGAGGCCAACAATGGCCTGTCCAACAAGGTCGGCACCGTCGCCATGGCCCGCACCATGGAGCCGCACTCGGCGTCCGCGCAGTTCTTCATCAACGTCGCCGACAACACCTTCCTGAACCACAGCGCGCCGACCGTCCAGGGTTGGGGCTATGCCGTGTTCGGCGAAGTAGCCGAAGGCATGGACGTGGTGAACAAGATCAAAGCCGTGGCCACCACCATGAAGTCCGGCCACCAGGACGTTCCGGTTGATGACGTGATCATCGAGAAGGCCGAGATCGTCGAGTGATATTGCTGATCTCCGATCTGCATCTTGAAGAGGAACGCCCGGACATCACCCGGGCGTTTCTTTCTTTCCTGCAGACCCGCGCCCCGCGCGCTGAAGCCCTGTACATACTCGGCGACTTCTTCGAAGCCTGGATCGGGGACGACGCCATGACACCGTTCCAGCACGCCATCGCCCGGGAGCTGCGCACGCTGGCCGATGGCGGCACGCGCATCTACGTGATGCATGGCAATCGCGACTTCATGATCGGCAATGACTTCTGTCGCGAAGCAGGATGCACACTGCTGCCGGACCCGAGCCTGGTACAGATGAATGGCGAACCGGTGCTGCTGATGCATGGCGACAGCCTGTGCACCCAGGACGAAGCCTACATGCGCTTGCGCCGGTGGCTGCGCAATCCCGTGACCCTGTTTATCCTGCGCCACCTGCCGCTGGCCACCCGCCATAAGCTCGCACGCAAGTTGCGCAAGGAAAGTCGGATGCAAACCCGCCAGAAAGCTGCGGAAATCACCGACGTCACCCTGGAAGAAATCCCGCGCATCCTTCGCCAGCACGGCGTCAGGACCTTGATCCACGGCCACACTCACCGCCCGGGCATCCACGAACTGGACCTTGACGGTCAATCGGCCCGACGCATCGTCCTGGGAGACTGGGACCGACAAGGCTGGGCGCTTCAGGTAGACGAGCAGGGATTCCTGCAGACCCCATTCAACCTCGTCTGACATTTCCTGCGAGGTGTTCCTCGCAGGCCGACTCGCCGCCTCTTGAGGGGGTGGCTATCGGCCAGCAGCATCGCCGCTCCGATTCAACGTCAAGGAGCGACCATGCCACTTACCAAGGCCCAACTCATCAAATGTGCAGGCGGCCCCGTAGTCCTCGCCATCCTCGCCTTCGCCCTCTTCAACGGCATCTTCTTTTATAACGAAGCCGGCTTCTCCACTCACGTGCGAACCATCTTCGGCGAGGAAAAGGCAGTAGATGACGCCGGCTACGCCACCAAGTGGTTTGGTCGCGCGAAGGCCTGGCCCTGGACATGAAGGTCAAGGATTAGAACCCAACCGAACGACAGCGCCCACCAGGGCGCTTTTTGTATGCCGGTCAGGCCGGCACGCCGCTGTGGAAGCGGAACTCCTCATCCGTCGACTCGATCAGCTCCCGCTCGGCCGCCCTCACTTTCTCGATGGTGCGATCAACGTCCTGAGTCTCGCCGTACTGATAGGCCAGCTTCAGATAGCCCTGGTAGTGACGGGACTCGCTCTTCAGCAAGCCACCATAGAACTTGCCCAGCTCCTCATCCAGATGCGGCACCAAGGCTTCGAAGCGCTCGCAGGACCGAGCTTCAATGAAAGCGCCCACCACCAACGTATCCGCCAGCTTCTGAGGCTCATGACTGCGTACCAGCTTGCGCAGTCCAGAAGCGTAGCGCGACGCAGACACGGGTATGAGGTCGATCCTGCGCCTCTTCATAATGCGCAGCACCTGCTCGTGGTGCACCAGCTCCTCGCGAGCCAGTCGCGACATGAAGTTGATCAGATCCAGATGAGTGGAGTACTTGGCCATCAGCGCCATGGCCGTGGACGCCGCCTTGAACTCGTTGTTCTTGTGGTCGATCAGCAGGGTTTCCTGATCGGCCAGTGCAGCCGTTACCCAGGCATCAGGGGTACGGCAGCCAAGAAATTCATGGATCTCAGGAAAGTTCACAAGTAGCTCTCATCATGCTGGGCGCCGCGCTGGCCGGGCTCCCGGAGGCGGAGCATTATACGAATGCAGGACGCGACGACCAGCCCGACACACTTGATATATGTCAAGAACGCAAAAGCCGAATCGAGACTACATTTGATTTGGCTATAAGCCATCGACAGGGAGATGAGGACCATGCAAGCCATTCGCAGCATTCTGGTGGTATTGGAACCGGACCGGCCGGAAGGCCTTGCCCTGAAAAGGGCAAAACTGATCGCAGGGGTGACTCAATCTCACCTGCACCTCTTGATCTGCGACCGCAAGGGCGACCATACCGACTACCTCAGCGATCTGGCCGATTCGCTCAAGGCCGAGGGCTATAGCGTCAGCACCCAGCAGAGCTGGCTGGACAGCCAGCACCAGACCATCATCGCGTCCCAGCAGGCCGAGGGCTGCGGCCTGGTGATCAAACAGCATGTGCCGGACAATCCGCTGAAGAAGGCCCTGCTCACTCCCGATGACTGGAAGCTCCTGCGCTACTGCCCAGGCCCCGTGCTGATGGTAAAGACTGACAAACCCTGGACCAACGGCAATATTCTCGCCGCGGTCGACGTGGGCAATAGCGATGGCGAGCATCGCACGCTGCACGCCACCATCGTTAGCCACGGCTACGACATCGCCGGACTCGCCCACGGCACCCTGCACGTGATCAGCGCCCACCCCTCCCCCATGCTCTCGGCGGCGGACCCAACGTTCCAGCTCAAGGAGACCATTGAAGCCCGTTATCGCGACGAATGTCGCGTTTTCCAGGCCGAGTACGACGTCAGCGACGAACGGTTGCATATCGAGGAAGGTCCGGCAGATGTACTCATCCCCCATGTCGCTCACAAGCTGGAAGCGGTGGTCACGGTGATTGGCACCGTAGCCCGCTCCGGCCTTTCCGGCGCGCTGATTGGCAATACCGCTGAGGTGGTGCTGGATGCTCTGGAGAGCGATGTGCTGGTGCTCAAGCCCGAGGCCATCATCGCCCACCTGGAAGAGCTGGTCGCCCAGCGCTGACTCCCCCTGAACGAAAGAAGCCGCCTGTTGGCGGCTTTTTTTCGTGACGTCAGACGCGAATCTCGACACCTTCGCGCAGGAAGCGCGGCGCGATGTAACGCTCGTAGTGAGCCTCGGACAGCAGGAAGAACTCCCGATCGATGGCTTCCCGCACGTCCGGCAAAGCCCAGTCGCGAAACTCGGGGAGGAGCACTATTCCATAGGCATCCAGGCGACTGATCATGCGTGATGCCCGCGCGATCAACTGGTACGCCCAGCAGTAATGGGACTGCTCGAGCACGAATCGCACCTGGTGCTGCTCCAACTGATGACGCAGTCGCGCTGGATCGAATACTTCCAGCTTGGCCGCCATCACCTGCACCAGGAGGATTTCGAGACGCCGCCACACCGCTCGCTTCTCGTCCTCGCTGTACAGATTCCAGTTCACCACTTCATGGTGAAAACGCTTGCAGCCCCGGCAGACATGGTCGCCATAGACAGTAGAACAGAGGCCGACGCAAGGCGTCTTGATGCGCTGGTTGGACATGATGAAGGAGGATTCGGCAGGTGAAACAGGCGCTCCATCTTAGTCCTTTGTCTAATCAGGGTCACCCTCAGTGAATTCGGGATTTCGTCTTAACTTTGCCGAGCCTTTCCTTTAGAATCAGCCCGCCTTTTAAGGCGCCGATATCCGTTGGAAGCTGTTTTCAAAGCGTCACGAGCACAGTTCATCCGGCAGGAAATAATGGCGCCGGGCATCCCGCCAGGGATGTCCGCCGCCAGCCCTCATCAGGTCTTCCTTCCGGCGTAAAACTTTGAAAACAGCTTCTCGATGGAGGCCGCCGAAACCTTGGCCAGACAGCCCAAAAAGCTGTGCGGCGCATGCGTTCGGCGGATTCCTGGATGAGCGCCCTGGACATTCCAGGGCCACTGATGAGGGTAAAACTGTGCTTGAAGCCTATCGCAAACACGTAGAAGAGCGTGCCGCCCAGGGCGTTGTGCCCCAGCCGCTGAACGCCGAACAAACCGCAGGCCTGGTCGAACTGCTGAAGAACCCGCCAGCCGGTGAAGAGGCCTTCCTCCTCGACCTGATTACAAACCGTGTTCCGCCGGGCGTCGACGAAGCCGCCTACGTCAAAGCCGGTTTCCTTTCCGCTGTCGCCAAAGGCGAAGCCACCTCCCCGCTGATCAGCAAGGCCCGCGCGACCGAACTGCTGGGCACCATGCAGGGCGGCTACAACATCGCCACCCTGGTCGAGCTGCTGGACAGCGCCGAACTGGCCACCACTGCTGCCGAACAGCTCAAGCACACCCTGCTGATGTTCGACGCCTTCCACGACGTCGCCGAGCGTGCCAAGAATGGCAATGCCTCCGCGCAAGCCGTGCTCAAGTCCTGGGCCGACGGCGAGTGGTTCGTCAACAAGCCTGCCGTACCGGAAAAAGTCACCCTGACCGTGTTCAAGGTCCCCGGTGAAACCAACACCGACGACCTGTCTCCGGCTCCTGACGCCTGGTCCCGCCCCGACATCCCGCTGCACGCCCTGGCCATGCTGAAAATGGCCCGCGACGGCATCGAGCCGATCCAGCCGGGCTCCGTCGGCCCGCTGAATCAGATCGAAGCGGTCAAGGCCAAGGGCTTCCCGGTTGCCTACGTCGGCGACGTGGTCGGTACCGGTTCTTCCCGTAAGTCCGCCACCAACTCGGTGCTGTGGTTCTTCGGCGACGACATCCCGTACGTTCCGAACAAGCGCGCTGGTGGCTTCTGCTTCGGCACCAAGATCGCCCCGATCTTCTACAACACCATGGAAGACGCCGGCGCCCTGCCGATCGAATTCGACTGCACCAACCTGGCCATGGGCGACGTCATCGACGTGTACCCGTATGAAGGCAAGGTCGTTCGCCACGACAGCGGCGAAGTAGTCACCACCTTCGAACTGAAGACCCCGGTCCTGCTGGACGAAGTCCGCGCTGGCGGCCGTATCCCGCTGATCATTGGCCGCGGCCTGACCGAGAAGGCCCGTGCCGAACTGGGCCTGGGTGCTTCCGACCTGTTCAAGAAGCCGGAATCCCCGGCTGACAGCGGCAAAGGCTTCACCCTGGCGCAGAAGATGGTTGGCCGCGCCTGCGGTCTGGCAGAAGGCCAGGGCGTACGTCCGGGCACTTACTGCGAACCGAAGATGACCACCGTCGGTTCCCAGGACACCACCGGCCCGATGACCCGCGACGAGCTGAAAGACCTCGCCTGCCTCGGCTTCTCCGCCGACCTGGTAATGCAGTCCTTCTGCCACACTGCGGCCTATCCGAAGCCCATCGACGTCAACACCCACCACACCCTGCCGGACTTCATCAAGACCCGCGGCGGCGTGTCCCTGCGTCCGGGCGACGGCATCATCCACAGCTGGCTGAACCGCATGCTGCTGCCGGACACCGTCGGTACCGGTGGCGACTCCCATACCCGCTTCCCGATCGGCATCTCCTTCCCGGCCGGTTCCGGCCTGGTTGCCTTTGCCGCCGCTACCGGCGTAATGCCGCTGGACATGCCGGAATCGGTACTGGTGCGCTTCAAGGGCAAGATGCAGCCCGGTATCACCCTGCGTGACCTGGTGCATGCCATCCCCTACTACGCCATCCAGTCCGGTCTGCTGACTGTCGAGAAGAAGGGCAAGAAGAACATCTTCTCCGGCCGCATCCTCGAGATCGAAGGTCTGAACGAACTGACCGTCGAGCAAGCCTTCGAGCTGTCCGACGCCTCGGCCGAGCGTTCCGCTGCCGGTTGCACCATCAAGCTTCCGGAAGAGGCCATCGCCGAGTACCTGCGCTCCAACATCACCCTGCTGCGCTGGATGATCGGCGAAGGTTACGGCGACGCCCGCACCCTGGAACGTCGTGCCCAGGCGATGGAAGCCTGGCTGGCCAAGCCGAACCTGCTGGAAGCCGACAAGGACGCCGAATACGCTGCCGTGATCGAGATCGACCTGGCCGATGTCAAGGAGCCCGTGCTCTGCGCGCCGAACGACCCGGACGATGCCCGCCTGCTGTCCACCGTGGCCGGCGACAAGATCGACGAAGTGTTCATCGGTTCCTGCATGACCAACATCGGTCACTTCCGCGCTGCCGGTAAGCTGCTGGACAAGGTCAAGGGCGGTATCCCGACCCGCCTGTGGCTGGCCCCGCCGACCAAGATGGACCAGCACCAGCTGACCGAAGAAGGCTACTACGGCATTTACGGCAAGGCTGGCGCGCGCATGGAAATGCCGGGCTGCTCGCTGTGCATGGGTAACCAGGCTCGCGTACAGACCGGTGCCACCGTGGTCTCCACCTCCACCCGTAACTTCCCGAACCGCCTGGGCGACGCCACCAACGTCTACCTGGCCTCTGCCGAGCTGGCGGCCGTTGCCTCGATCCTGGGCAAACTGCCGACCGTCGAGGAGTACATGGAATACGCGAAGAACATCGACAGCATGGCTGCCGATATCTACCGCTACCTGTCCTTCGACCAGATCGCCGAGTACAAGGAAGCCGCTGCAAACGCCAAGATCCCGGTGGTCCAGGCCTAAGCCTACATCGGTATCCCGGTAACGAAGAAGCCCCGCCCGTGCGGGGCTTCTTCTTTGCGCTTCAGGCAACCGCAGATCAATCGGAGCCGCATCGAACGACTCCGCCGAAGGCCACACACTTTCGACAGAAGGGTGCCCTCTCTGCCTTGCAGCTGCCCCGTCAGCAGCTATGTTCCAGTTATCAGTTACCACGACGGGGAGCGTCGTCATGAAACTCTGGAACCTGATCCTCTTCTGCGCCCTTGGCCTGGTTGGCTGCTCCAGCGAATACCTGATCGCAACGACCGATGGCCAGATCATCACGACCCACGAGAAACCCGAACTGGACCGGGACACCGGCATGCTCGAGTTCGAAGATGACGAAGGCCGCAGCCAGCAAATCCCGCAAGCGCAGGTGAAACAGATCATCGAACGCTGAGGCAGCCCCGAGCTCGAACCACTACCCCGTCGCGGCGGCTTCTTTACCTACCCTCTGGCATATCGCTTGCTTGCTCAGCATCAACAATACTCACTCCAACGGCGGAGCGAGTTGATGACAATGGCGTCGATTCCGGCCGGCCCCGGCTGCTCCGGATCGGCGCCATTTTGCTGATAGGCGGCAACCAAGATGACAGACAAGCAAAACACCACGCGCGCAGACAATCTGGCCTGGGTCGCAGGCAGCGACGCGCCAGAGAAGTGCATGCTCAACCTGGGCTTCATGCCCCTGACCGACTCGGCCTCACTCATAGTCGCCGCCACCCAGGGCTTCGCCCAGCCATACGGCCTCACCCTTGACCTCCAGCGCCAATCCTCCTGGGCCACGCTGCGCGACAAGCTGCTCTCCGGCGAACTGGACGCCGCGCAAGCACTCTACGGACAAATCTACGGTATAGAGCTGGGCATTGGCGGCCCCTGCGCCGAAATGG
This sequence comes from Pseudomonas sp. OTU5201, assembly GCF_038440135.1. Classification (NCBI taxonomy): domain Bacteria; kingdom Pseudomonadati; phylum Pseudomonadota; class Gammaproteobacteria; order Pseudomonadales; family Pseudomonadaceae; genus Pseudomonas; species Pseudomonas sp. OTU5201. Next base: position 94,010 of record NZ_JASATC010000001.1, read on the forward strand.
CCATCCTCATGGGCCTCTGCCAGAACGGCCAGGCCATCAACCTCTCCGAACCACTCAAGCGCATCGGCGTGACCAGTTCCGAGGCACTGACCCGCCACGTGCGCCATGACGGTGCACGTCTGACCTTCGCCCAGACGTTCCCCACCGGCACCCACGCCATGTGGCTGAACTATTGGCTGGCCGCCCAGGGCATACATCCGTTGCAGGATGTCGATACGGTCGTTGTACCGCCCTCGCAGATGGTCGCTCACCTCAAGGCCGCTCGCATCGACGGCTTCTGCGCTGGCGGCCCCTGGGGCGCATTGGCGGTGGACCAGGGCCAGGGGTTCACCCTGGCCACCAGCCAGATGATCTGGCCGGACCATCCGGAGAAAGTCCTCGGCGTCACCCGCGAGTTCGCCGAGCAATACCCCAACACTACCCGCGCCCTGACCATGGCCGTCCTAGAAGCGAGCCGTTTCATCGACGCCAGCCTCGAGAACAGGAGCAGCACCGCCCAGTTGATCAGCGGCAGCGACTACGTAGACGTCCCGCTGTCGGCCGTTGAGCCGCGCTTCCTCGGCCACTACGAGGATGGATTGGGCAACGCCTGGAAGGACGATCACCCGCTGCGCTTCTTCGAGGGCGGCCAGGTGAACATGCCCTATCTCTCTGACGGTATCTGGTTCATGACCCAGTTCCGCCGCTGGGGCCTGTTGCGGTACGACCCCGACTATCTCGCCATCGCCCAGCGCGTCCAGCAGCTGGATCGCTACCGCGAAGCCGCCGAAGCCCTCGGTATCCCCGTTCCCGCCCCGATGCGCAGCGCCACACTGATTGACGGTCGTACCTGGGACGGCAATGACCCCGCTGGCTACGCCCGCAGCTTCCCCATCCATTCCCTGGCCGGCAATGCCCGCGCCATTGCCCTGTAGCCGTTAGGGAAGACCGCCGCCATGCTGCGCATCCTGCTGATCAACGACACCGCCAAGAAAGTCGGCCGCCTCAAGGCCGCCCTGGTGGAAGCCGGCTTCGAGGTCATCGACGAATCCGGTCTGACCATCGACCTGCCGGCCCGAGTCGAGGCCATTCGCCCGGACGTGGTCCTGATCGACACCGAATCCCCGGGCCGAGACGTGATGGAACAGGTTGTTCTGGTCACCCGTGACCAGCCCCGCCCCATCGTCATGTTCACTGACGAGCACGACCCCAAGGTCATGCGCCAGGCCATTCAAGCCGGCGTCAGCGCCTACATCGTCGAAGGCATCCAGACCGACCGCCTGCAGCCGATCCTCGATGTCGCCATGGCCCGCTTCGAGAGCGACCAAGCCCTGCGCGCCCAGTTGACCGTGCGCGATCAGCAGTTGGCCGAGCGCAAGCGCATCGAACTGGCCAAGGGGCTGCTCATGAAGATGAAAAACTGCAACGAGGAAGAGGCCTATACCCTGATGCGGCGCCAGGCCATGAGTCGCCAGCAGAAGCTGATCCAGGTAGCCGAACAGATCATCGCCATGCACGACATGCTCGGAAACTGAAACCCGGACACAGCCCTACTTGTAAGCGCGGGCTCCGCTCAGGGAGGCGCAGCCCGCTCCTGCCCGACGGTGTGCCATCAGGCTAATCCGCGGGCGCAGGCGAAACAGCCCTCGACAAAGGCACCGCGAAGCCCTTATCTTCGCCGCCAGGCCACCACAGTGGCCGACGTCGCTCGGACGGTTCCGGGCGCTTACGTATCCGAGGAAAGCATGGCTGACCAGCGTTCACCGCGCCGTTTTGCGCGCATCGATCGTCTTCCCCCCTACGTCTTCAACATCACCGCCGAACTCAAGATGGCAGCACGCCGACGCGGTGAGGACATCATCGACCTCTCCATGGGCAACCCCGACGGCGCCACTCCGCCGCATATCGTGGAAAAGCTCGTGCAGGTCGCCCAGCGTGAAGACACCCACGGATACTCCACTTCCCGCGGTATTCCCCGCCTGCGCCGAGCCATCTCGCGCTGGTACAAGGACCGTTACGACGTGGAGATCGATCCAGAGTCCGAAGCCATCGTGACTATCGGTTCCAAGGAAGGCCTCGCGCACCTGATGCTCGCCACCCTGGACCATGGCGACACGGTGCTGGTCCCAAACCCCAGCTACCCGATCCACATCTATGGTGCGGTAATCGCCGGCGCCCAGGTACGCTCAGTGCCCCTGGTACCCGGCGTGGACTTCTTCGCCGAACTGGAGCGGGCGATTCGCGAGAGCATCCCGAAGCCGAAGATGATGATCATCGGTTTCCCCTCCAACCCCACCGCCCAGTGCGTGGAACTGGACTTCTTCGAGCGCGTGGTGGCCCTGGCCAAGCAGTACGACGTTCTGGTCGTGCACGACCTGGCCTACGCCGACATCGTCTACGACGGCTGGAAGGCGCCCTCGATCATGCAAGTCCCCGGCGCCAAGGACATTGCGGTGGAGTTCTTCACCCTGTCCAAGAGCTACAACATGGCAGGCTGGCGGATCGGCTTCATGGTCGGCAACCAGGAACTCGTCAGCGCCCTTGCACGAATCAAGAGCTACCACGACTACGGCACTTTCACACCGCTGCAAGTTGCCGCCATTGCCGCTCTGGAAGGCGACCAGCAGTGCGTCCGCGATATCGCCGAGCAATACCGCCAGCGCCGCAACGTCCTGGTGAAGGGCCTCCACGAAATCGGCTGGATGGTGGAAAACCCCAAGGCCTCGATGTACGTCTGGGCCAAGATTCCCGAGCCCTACGCCGCCATGGGTTCCCTGGAGTTCTCCAAGAAGCTCCTGGCCGAAGCCAAGGTCTGCGTATCGCCCGGCCTGGGCTTTGGCGACTACGGTGACGATCACGTACGCTTCGCCCTGATCGAGAACCAGGACCGAATTCGCCAGGCCGTTCGCGGCATCAAGGGCATGTTCCGTGCTGATGGAATCCTTGAGTCGCCGGCAGCGCCCAAACCCCGGAAGTCCGGCAAGGCCTGACGCCCGATTACGTCCCCTGGTCACAGGGGACACACTCTCCGCTGAACTTTCCCGAAACCTGCGCCCGGCAAGGTTTCCTTGCCTTTTCAAGCGTTTCAAGCCCCCTCCCACGCACCTCCGCTCGTCGGCTTTCGGATCGTTATTTTGAACAAAATCAGGGGTTCACCACTCTGATGATAGCCTGAGTACATCGCGTCACTTTTGAGCCATGGTCGGTGGATGGCGCGCATGTCTTATTCCCCTTGAGTCCGGAGCGATTCCAAATGCACAAGTTCATGTGCAAGAGGTTTCTGTGTCTCAAAAAAGGAGGAGTGCGTATGAAGACATGAAACATACATAGAGATGTAGAAAAACCTGACCACCACTCAAAGTCCAAAGAGACTAAAGAGTAAGAAAATAACATATATCGGTGCCCTTACTGCATCAGCACACCAACTTACTTTGTAAAACAAGAGGTAAACCATGGAGCTGTACCATCTCATTACTTCCCTGTTCAAACAGGAAGCAACCATGGAACTAATGCGCATGGGTGTTGTTTATGCCCACTTGATCGCTTGCTGCGTGGCAATCGGCCTGGTCCTGACCAGCGACTATGCCATGATCAAGCAAATGATCACTGGCAAAGACGATGCTACCCATAGCGACAAAACCCATCTTGATACTCTGAAGAAAACTGTACTGCTTGCACTTGCGGCACTCTGGGTAACAGGGATAGGTATCGTACTGCTGGACTACTCTGTCAAAGGCGCGGTGTATTTCCTCAACCCCAAACTCCAGGCGAAAATCCTGGTCGTGACACTGTTGACCGTAAACGGTTTCCTGCTTCACAGCGCTGTACTGCCTGCCATCAAAAAAGCCGGCACGCTGGTCAAGATGGAAACCAACGCCCGTACCCTCGCGGTGTTCGCGGGTGTCGTCTCCGGAGTCTCCTGGTTCTATGGAGCCATGCTGGGCATCGCTCGTCCGCTTAGCTGGAAATACTCCCTTGGCGAAATCATGTTCGCTTACCCGCTGTTCATCTGCCTTGGCTTCGTCGCGATGACGCTGCTGGTGAAGTGGGCAAGCAACAGAGCTGAAAATGTCACTCCTTCTCGAGTGAATCCCGCACTCGCCTCGCTGTAAGAGATGACTGGGCAGGGATGCCCAGTTTCAGCTCACAGCCTCATCAGCTTGTTTACCCATTAACTGCATTACCCACTTTTAATCGATACAACGCCCCTGCAAAAAAACTCCCCTGCTTCTTCCTCGCGAACAGGCACCAAAGTCCAGAATCCCCCTTCGTTCAAGCTGGTCCGGAACTTTTCCACCCTCTGCATGTACGAACTGCTGCCCCTAGGTATTCAGCAGTAAGGACATCAAGTGATCGACCTAAGCACCTGGAACCTCACGGTCCCAGCCACCAGTTCCAATACTCTCATCACCACCGATCGCCTTAACAATGGCTACGAAAGCCAATACTTTCGGCGAAATGCTGACGGTAGTATCAGCTTCTGGGTACCCGTGAATGGGTCCCGCACCGAAGATGCCAGATACCCCCGAACCGAACTGCGGGAAACCCAGGCTGATGGCACCCTCAGTTACTGGTACCACGCCAGCGCCGATAACTACCTCAGCGCGGTGCTCTCCGTAGAGCAGGTACCCAGCCAAAACAAGATCATCATCGGCCAGATCCATAGCAAGGACGAACCCGGCAGCGAGAACGACCCCCTGCTCAAGATTCAGTACCACTACTTGCGCGGCAACGGCCGGGTCGAGGCGTTGCTTCGCAAGCGCCCAGGGGACAAGGAGGTGGAGAACATCTTGCTTGCCGAGAACGTCGACCTGGGCGAGCGCTTCGGCTACGACCTGCGCATCACGCCTACCGGCAAACTGGGTATTACCGTCACCAGCAACGGCGATGATGGCAATCTCTATCGCGAACTGAGCGGCTACTGGGGGGCCCAGCAGCTCTACTTCAAGGCCGGCGCCTATATCCAGGACAACTACGGAGCCGACAACGAAGGCGGCCGCGTCACCTTCTACTGGTTGAACGGGCTGCACCGCTGACATTCAGACTCGAAATGCCGGGCTATCCGATCTCGCCGGCGTAGAATCAGCGCTTTGCCGCTTCTACGCCCGAGATTCCCATGGCCCGCCTATCCCTGAACTTCCCGGAAGACCAGTACTGCTACTCCACCCACCTGACCGTGCGCGTCACCGATATCAACGGGGCAAACCACCTTGGCAACGACTCTATGATCTCGATGATCTCGGAAGCCCGCGCGCGATTCCTGTTCGAGTTCGGCGTCAGCGAGACTGCCGAAGACGGTACCGGGATAATCGTCACCGACCTGGCCACCACCTACCGGGCCGAAGCCCACGCCCGCGATCAGTTGTTGTTCGAGGTGGGTGTCATGGACTTCAACAAGTACGGTGGCGATATCACCTTCCGCATCACCCGCCCGGCCGATGGCCGACTGGTCGCCATGGCCAAGTCCGGCTTCGTCTTCTTCAACTACCGGGCGTCTTGCGTGGTCACAATGCCTGATGGTTTCCGCAACACCTTTCCCAAGGTGAACTGGCTGGACTGAGGCCGAGCGGCCTCAACTCGGTGCACCCCGCCTCCCCACGCCCCTTTTTGAATCAGACCAGGTTTCCATCAGACACCCGCTAACCGCCCTGGAATAGGTATTCCAAAGATTGGCCCGGCTCTTGCTGTGTATCTGGCAGAGGTAGCCAACGGCGGTTGCCCATCACACGACAAAGGCGTCGCGTCACTCCGCAGCATTGCGGGCAGTGGTGCGACGCCTTTTTCGTTCCGGCCCCAGCGATGGGGTGGTGGACGGGCCGGGATCCGGACGTTCGCTTGCAGCTCACTCACTCCCGCTGCGGCTTGTGCCGCAGGACGAAGCGCCACAAGCGCGACGTTTTACCGGGAGGTGCGACCGCCGTGCCCACGATCACGACAGGCGCGCCTCCCGGCCCCTAACTGCAGATGAGGTGTTCGATGACAACGAGTTTCTGGAAAGCCGGCCACACGCCTACCCTATTCTCCGCCTTTCTCTACTTCGACCTGAGCTTCATGGTCTGGTACGTGCTTGGCCCGCTGGGCGTGCAGATCGCCACCGACCTCCAACTCACCACGCAGCAGCGCGCCATGATGGTCGCCACACCCATCCTGGCTGGCGCCGTATTGCGTTTCCTGATGGGCATGCTGGCCGACCGCACCTCGCCCAAGACCGCCGGCCTGATCGGTCAGGTGGTGGTGATCGTCGCACTGTTCGTTGCCTGGCAAATGGGGGTGCGCACCTATGAGCAGGCGCTGCTCCTTGGCCTCTTCCTTGGATTCGCCGGTGCATCCTTCGCCGTGGCGCTGCCGCTGGCATCCCAGTGGTATCCGCCGCAGCACCAGGGCAAGGCCATGGGTATTGCCGGTGCCGGCAACTCCGGCACTGTGCTGGCCGCTCTTTTCGCACCGGGCCTGGCTGCCCTCTACGGCTGGAACAACGTTTTCGGCCTGGCGCTGATCCCACTGGTACTGACCCTGGCGATCTTCTCCTTCGCGGCTCGCAACGCACCCAACCGTCCGGCCCCCAAAGCGCTTGGTGATTACCTCAAAGCCCTGGGCGATCGGGACAGCTGGTGGTTCATGCTGTTCTACAGTGTGACCTTCGGCGGCTTCCTCGGCCTGGCCAGCACCCTGCCCGGCTACTTCCACGACCAGTACGGCCTGGCCCCGGTCACCGCCGGCTACTACACCGCCGCCTGTGTGTTCGCCGGGAGCCTGATGCGCCCGCTGGGCGGCGCCTTCGCCGACCGCATCGGCGGCATCCGGACCCTGCTGGTGGTCTACACCGTAGCCTCCATATGCATCGCCGCCGTGGGTTTCCACATCGCAAGCTCCACCGTCGCGCTCGCCCTCTTCGTAGTCGCCATGCTCAGCCTCGGCGCCGGCAATGGCGCAGTGTTCCAGCTCGTGCCCCAGCGCTTCCACAAGGAAATCGGCGTGATGACCGGCCTGATTGGTATGGCCGGCGGGATTGGTGGCTTCTGCCTCACCGCAGGCCTGGGCGCCATCAAGCAGAACACCGGCGACTACCAACTTGGCCTGTGGCTGTTTGCCAGCCTGGGCGTGGTGGCGTGGTTCGGCCTCTACGGCGTCAAGCAGCGCTGGCGCACCACCTGGGGTTCGGCCGCCGTCACCGCTGCGCGCGTCTGACCTGATGCCGACTTCGGCGCCAACAGCGGCGCCGAACCCGATCCGACAAGGAGCGCCTCGCGCTCCTTTCGCCATACAGGACGCTCATCCAGATGACCCTGCAACTCAGCTTCGGTGAGGCCAGCGCCACCGGTCCGCGCACGGAGAACCAGGACGCCCTGCGCGTAGTCACACCAGCGCCTGCCCTGGCCGCCAGCAAGGGCTACCTTTTCGCACTGGCCGATGGCGTCAGCCAATGCGCCGACGGCGGTCTGGCCGCTCGTGCCACATTGCAGGCGCTGGCGCTGGACTATTACTCCACCCCGGAAACCTGGGCCGTGGCCCAATCCCTGGATCGGTTGCTGGTGGCCCATAACCGTTGGCTCCAGGCCAATGGCGGCGGCCAACCGTTGCTCACCACACTGACCGCCATGGTGTTGCGCGGACGCCGTTTCACCCTGGCCCACGTGGGCGACTGTCGTGCCTATCGCTGGGACGGCCAGCAGTTGCTTCGCCTCAGCGAGGACCATGTCTGGGAACAGCCCGGCATGCAGCACGTGCTCAAGCGCGCGCTCGGCCTGGACCAGCACCTGGTGGTGGACTACCTGGACGGTGAGCTGGCGGAACGCGAGGGATTCGTCCTGGTCAGCGATGGCGTCTGGGCCGTTCTCGGCGACCAGGGTATTCAGCGCATCCTCCAAGATGAACAGGACCTCCCCGCTGCCGCTCAGGCGCTGGTCAGCGCAGCGCACCTGGCGGGCGGCCAGGATAATGCCAGCGCGTTGCTGATTCGCGTGGAAAACCTGCCGCAGACTGGACTGGCCGATACCTTGGCGCAGCTGGATCACTGGCCGTTGCCGCCCCGTCTGCTGGAGGGGCAGGACTTCGAGGGCTGGCAGGTCGATCGCCTGATCGCCGAATCCCGCCAGTCCATGGTCTATCGGGTACGCGACGGCCAGGAACGGCGCTGGTTGCTGAAGACCCTGCCCACCAGCCGTCACGACGAACCTGGAGCCGCCCCGGCGCTGATGCTGGAAGAGTGGTTCCTGCGCCGCGTCGCCGGCCGCCACTTTCCCGAAGCGCATCCGCTACCCCAACGCCAGCACCTGTACTACGTGCAGCGCGAGTACGCAGGACAAACCCTGGCCGAACATCTGCGACTTAGCGGCACGATGGCGCTGCCGGAGTGGCTGGATATTGCCCCGCGCCTGCTCAAGGCCTTGGGACAGCTGCACCGGCGCAACATCTTGCACAGAGACATCAAGCCAGAAAACCTGCTCTGGGGAGATGACGGCGAGCTGCGCCTACTGGATTTCGGCCTGGCCTATTGCCCCGGACTGTCCCAAGACCAGGCCCACAGCCTGCCCGGTACGCCCAGCTACATCGCCCCGGAAGCCTTCGCCGGAGCGCAGCCGTCCCCCCGACAGGATCTATACGCCGCGGGAGTTACTCTGTATCACCTGCTAACCGGTCACTATCCCTATGGTGAAGTCGAAGCCTTCCAGCATCCGCGCTTTGGCACGCCCACTCCGGCCAGCCGCTATCGGCCCGACCTGCCCGCCTGGCTGGACGAGTGCCTGGCTCGCGCCGTCGTCGCCGACCCCTCCGGACGCTACGAAACGATGGAAGAATGGCTGCTGGCCCTGGAGCAAGGCGAGCGCCGTGCCCTTGCCGCCAAGCCCAAGCCGTTACTGGAGCGTGAGCCGCTAAAGGTTTGGCGCGGGTTGGCCCTCCTATCCCTGCTGCTCAACCTGGCACTGCTGATCGTCCTGCTGCAAGGCTGACGCACCAAATCAGGGCAATGCGCCCCAGGCAAGTGCGAGACGACCCACGAGTCATTACGCATGACCGCGACGTACGTGGCCTCCCAGGGTTGGCACGGCGCCTGCAGGATCCACTTCGACAATCTACAAAAGCGCCCGACTCAACGACGAGACGGCACTTTCCCGATCGAACGGGACTTGGACAAAGGCGTCCTACTGGAAACAGCGGGACGCCTTTTTTGTTTGTTCGACGCTTATGCAGGAGTGTCCTGGCATGAAGACATCCAAGCTGGTGGTGATCGGAAACGGCATGGCCGGAGTGCGTACCCTCGAAGAGCTATTGCGTCTCGCGCCAGAGCAGTACCAGATCACAGTGTTCGGCGCCGAACCCCATCCGAACTACAACCGTACCCTCCTCTCCCCGGTTCTGGCCGGCGAACAGTCGTTCGAGGAAATCATCCTCAACGACCTGGCCTGGTACGCGGAGAACAGCATCGATCTGCTACTCAATCGCAAGGTGGTAAAAATCGACCGCCAGCGCCGTCAGGTGATCGCCGAAGACGGTACCACTGCCGCATACGATCGCCTGGTCATTGCCACCGGCTCCACGCCGAGCCGCCTGTCCATCCCCGGCAACCGTCTGCAAGGGGTGATTGGCTACCGCGATATCGCCGGGGCCCGCGCCATGATCGAAACGACCCGCACTCACAGCCACGCGGCGGTAATTGGCGGTGGACTGCTTGGTCTGGAAGCAGCCAATGGCCTCAAGCAGCGCGGCATGGACGTCACGGTCGTACATCTGGCTGACTGGCTGCTGGAAAAACAGCTCGACCCGCTGGCCGGCAAGAAGCTACTGCGCGCGCTGCAGGCTCGCGGTATCCGTTTCCGCCTGGGCACCGCCACCGAAGAACTGATCGACAACGGCGACGGCCGTGTTTGCGCCGTGCAACTGGCTGGCGGCGAGGTGATCACGGCGGACCTCGTGGTAATGGCGGCCGGCATCAAGCCCAACACCGAACTTGCCGAACAGGCGGGCCTACCTTGCAGCCACGGCATCCTGGTCGACGACACCCTGCAGACCTATGACCCGCGCATATACGCCATCGGCGAATGCGCAAACCACCGCGGTATTTCCTACGGGCTGGTCGCCCCGCTGATGGAGCAGGCCAAGGTCTGCGCCAATCATCTGGCCATGCTCGGTTTCGCACGCTACCAGGGCTCCAGCACGGGAACCCAGCTCAAGGTGGCCGGCATCGAGATGCTGAGTGCTGGTGACGCGCCCCACCCCGGCCAGGTCGCCGGCATGCGTGGCGCCTGCCCCTTGCACGACTGGCAGATCGAACTAACCAACAACGACGTGCTGGCCTGGACCTGAATCATTTAGGGCGCGAGTTGCGCCGAGGAGAACCCCGATGAACGGCAAAGTCTGGCTGGTAGGTGCGGGCCCCGGTGATCCCGAACTCCTCACCCTGAAGGCGGTAAAAGCGCTCAATCAGGCGGAGGTGGTGATGATCGATGACCTGGTCAATCCGGTGGTGCTGGAGCACTGCCCCAATGCCCGGGTTATCCGCGTGGGCAAGCGCGGCGGCTGCCGCTCAACGCCCCAGGCGTTTATCCATCGACTGATGCTGCGCTATGCGCGCCAAGGCAGGTGCGTGGTGCGGCTGAAGGGCGGTGATCCGTGCATTTTCGGCCGCGGCGGTGAAGAGGCCGAATGGCTGGCCGAGCGTGGCATCGAGAGCGAACTGATCAATGGCATCACCGCGGGCTTGGCAGGCGCCACCAACTGCGGCATATCCCTCACGCTGCGCGGAATCAGCCGTGGTGTCACCCTGGTCACCGCCCACACCCAGGACGACAGCAGCCTCAATTGGGGGGCTCTCGCGCAGTCAGGCACGACACTGGTGGTTTACATGGGCGTCGCCAAGCTTGCCGATATTCGCGAGGGGCTGCTGGCGGGCGGCATGTCCGGTGCCATGCCCGTGGCCATGATCGAGAATGCCTCCCTGCCCCATCAACGCGAATGCCGCAGCACCCTTGGGCAGATGCAGGCAGACGCCCAGGCTTTCGAATTGAAAAGCCCGGCCATCCTGGTCATCGGCGAGGTTGCCGCAGCCGAAGCGGTCCTCCCAATGGCACGAAGCGCCTGAATCTCTCTTCGCTCCTGCGAAGTAGTGTTTGCCCGGCCATGCCGGGCTTTTTTTCACCTGGATCAGCGCACGACACTTTCTTCGGGCAAAGAAAAACCCGGCCGAGGCCGGGTTTTTCTGAGGCTCAAACCAATTACTTGGCCTGGGCTTCCACTTCAGCTTCTACGCGGCGGTTAACAGCGCGGCCGTCAGCGGTGGCGTTGTCGGCAACCGGGCGGGTTTCGCCGTAGCCAACAGCGTTCACGCGCTCGGAACCTACACCGTACTGGTCAACCAGCACGTCGCGTACGGCGTCGGCACGACGCTCGGACAGCTTCTGGTTGTAGGCGTCAGTACCGACGGAGTCGGTGTGGCCTTCAACAGTGGTGGTGGTAGCCGGGTACTGGTTCATGAAGTCAGCCAGGTTCTTGATGTCACCGTAGCTTTCTTCTTTCACCTTGGCCTTGTCGAAGTCGAACTTCACGTCCAGCTCAACGCGTACGACTTCGGCAACAGCCGGGCAGCCATCAGCGTCAACGGTAACGTTGGCCGGGGTGTCCGGGCACTTGTCGACGTTGTCGCAAACACCGTCGTTGTCGCTATCAGCGCACACTTCGGCAACCGGAGCCGGAGCCGGCTCGGCTTGCTTGGTGGAACCACCGAAGTTCACGCCAACGCCTACACCAGCCATCCACTCGGCTTCCTGGGCGTCCAGGTTGTACATGCCGTCCAGGCTCGCCTTGGCGAAGAAGTTCTCGGTGAAGTAGTACTTCAGACCGGTGCCAACGTTGGCGAAGGTGCTGTGATCACGACCGGTGCGCGGCGGCAGGTTGCTGATGCTCTGGTGAGCAAAGCCGCCGGAAACATAGGGACGCAGACCAACACCCGGAGTACCGAAGTGGTAAACAGCGTCGAGGGAAGCCAGGCTGCCCTTGATGTCTTTGTGGCCGTCGACGCCGAAGGCATCGTCGGAGGTCATGTCGTGGTACTCGCCGTACGACAGAGCCAGGGAAACGTCGTCGGTCAGGTAATAGCCTACCGAGCCGCCGTAAAGGTTGCCGTCCTCGAGATTGCGAGAACTGTCGGTGAAGTAACGCTTACCGAAAGCTTCCACCTCAACTGCGCCTTGGCCCTGAGCCAGCGCGTTCATCGAGAGAGCGGCAACAAGAGAGCCAACGGCTACGCCTAAGGTGTTTTTCAGTTTCATCCGTAAATCCCCATCATTGGTGGTCAGAAGTTGTCGAACAATCTCCAGACAACTTGGTCGGCAATTCTAGCAGAACATACCGGCCCTTAAGAGATAATTTTTCCCGAACTAAGTTTCGGCAAGGCCCGAAAATTTCTCGCGCAGTCGGTCCAATGCACGCTTGTAGCGCATTTTCGTGGCACTCAAGCCCATATGCATAATGTCGGCGATCTCCTGAAATTCCAGCTCTGCGACAAAACGTAGCACAAGAATTTCCCTGTCAATGGGATTGACATGTACCAGCCATCGTTCCAGGCCTCCCCGCTCCTCGACTTTGGGCGCTTTCTCTTCCGAAGCCTCCTCAAGAGGATCCAGACTCAGCGCATCGAGCAAGCGTCGCTTTCGGCGCTCTTTCCGATATTGGGTAATGCACTCGTTGTACGTGATGCTATATAGCCATGTCTTGAACTTCGACTTGCCTTCGAAGTTCTTCAATCCATAGAGCACCTTCAGCATCACTTCCTGGCAGACATCATCGGCGTCGCGGTCGTTGCCTAAATAGCGGGCACAGACGTTGAACAAAGTGCGCTGATAGCGCCTCATCAATTCTTCATAGGCGCGCGTGACATGGAACAGCTCGACATGCGCGCGCTCCACCAGCTCCTCATCAGAGAGCTCGCGTGGGTCATAGCGCAAGGAAAGCGATTGGGGCTTGTTCAAAACGGGTCGGGCCGACAGTCAGGTCAAAAGCCGCCGGGGCGCGAGGTTCGCGCACCCTGTCTGGCGGCATACATTAGCAGGGAAAAGCCGTCGTGTTAGCGGCTGGTTACCCGTTGATCGAGCAAAGTACGGTTCGACACCGATACCAGCTCACCTTCCTCGGTAAGCAGCAGGGTCTTCACCGTGCCGATTTCCTCGATCTGACCTTCGACATCACCAACCTTCACTTGTTGCCCGACCTGATAAAGCTCGCGCACATAGATGCCGGCGAGGATCTGACCGGCGATCTCGCGGCTGCCCAATCCCAGCGCAAGCGCCGCTGCCAGGCCGATGGAAATCAGCACGATGGCAATGACATTGTTCAGCAGATCGGTCTTGACCTCCAGCTGGCCGATGGCCACAGAGATGCTGATGATGATGACCAAGCCTTGGGCAATGCGGCCAAGTCCGTGGGCGTATTCCAACCCCACACCTTCAGCGGCGCCACGCACCACGCCGCTGACCAGTTGCGCCAGCAGCACACCGGCCAGCAGCACCAGGGCTGCGCCCAGCACCTTGGGAAGGTAGAGAGCCAGTACGTCCAGGGTCGCCGAAACGCGGTCCAGCCCAAGGGACTCGGCAGCAGACACGAGGAAAATCAACAGCACGAACCAGTAGACGATCTTGCCGATCAGGGTGGAAACCGGTACCTGGATGCCAGCGCGGGACAGCATCTTGGTCAGGCCCGTGCCTGCCATCAGGCGATCCAGCCCCACCTTGGCCAACAGCTTCGACAATAGGGTATCCAGCAACTTGGCTACCACGAAGCCCAGCAGTACCACCACCAGCGCGCCGAACAGGCGCGGAATGAAGCCCGCCACCGGTGCCCACACCGAGGTCATGGCGTTAACGAGTCCTTGAGTCCAGGGGTCGAATTCCATGTTCAATCAGCCTTATCTGCAGAACGGACAGAAGCATTGCGGCGCGAAACAGGCGCCAAGTGAGGCGAGCCATTGTTCAGGGCGATCATCATGGCCTCAAGCCAATGGCCCATCAGACTGAACAGATCCCCAGCGCCTACCTGGCGGTTGGCGGTCTTGAGCACCCGACCCAGCGTGGCGTCATCATCGTGATCGGGTTGCGGTGACGCCTTGAGCAGGTCCCGCAGGGATTCTTCGAACGGATCGTGCATGCGCACCTCGCGTGGATATGTCGGCTAGACGAGACAGGAGCAGCCCAGGTCACATCAGAGCCAACGCAGCCGACGGAAAAGCCACAACTGGAAACCGGCAATTCCCAGGATCAATACGCAGGCCAGAACGAAGCCATAACGCGCCTCATCGCCCGGGATACCGCCTACGTTCATGCCCAGCAGGCCTGTGATGAAGCTCAGCGGCAGAAAAAAACCGGTAGTAATACCAAGCAGGTACATGGTGCGGCTGGTGCGCTCACTCTGGCGACGGCTTTCGCTTTCCAGTACCAGGCCGATGCGCTCGCGGATCAGCTCCAGCTCCTCCAGGTAACGGGTCAGGCGATTGTTCAGTTCGTTCCAGTACTCGCTGTCGCGTTCGACGAACCAGGGCATACGGCTGCGCGCCAGTTGCCCGTAGATATCGCGCTGGGGAGCCAGAAACCGCTTGAGCCCAGCGGCCCGGCGGCGAACCTGCAGCATCAGGTCATGGTTCGGACGGAACCGTTCGTTGTTATCGAGGTGCTCCTCCTGCTCATCGACCTTCTCTGACAGGTCGGCGACCAGCGAATCAACCTTGTCGGTCAGGTGCTCCGCCAGGTACAGCAGCACCTCGGAAGCCACCTTCGGCCCGGTACCCCGCGCCCATTGTTCGATCAGCTCATCCGTGGCGTGCAATGGCCGAAGGCGCAGGGAGAGGATGCGCTGCGCCGAGGCGAAGATCCGCACAGAGACCATATCTTCCGGGACCGCGCCGGGATTCAGGTTCACGCCGCGCAGGAACAGCAGTAACTCGTCACAGGGCAGAGCCAGCATCCGCGGCCGGGTGCTTTCCTCCAGAAGCAGGTCGCAAGCGAACTCGGACAGCCCGCTTTGCTCTCGTAGCCAGCGCCGCGCGAGCGGATGGCTGCGATCCCAGTGCAACCAGAGGCTCTGTGCAGGCGCGAGCTGCAAGTTGGCCAGCGCCTCCCGGGAGATCGGCTCGGCACCACCCTGCCCGTCCAGCAAGAAGGCATGTACCAGCCCCCACTGGGCGTTCAGCTCCTCGAACATTCAGTCTCCTTGGAAGAAAAAGCCCGGCTCTCGCCGGGCTACTTTGATCAGGCCGGCATTTCCAGGGGTTTCGGCGAAATGATGATGCCGTTGTTGTCGGCATATACATACTCACCCGGGCGAAAGGTGACGCCACCAAAAGTGACCACGACATTCAAGTCGCCGATGCCTCGCTTGTCGGTCTTCATCGGGTGGCTGGCCAGAGCCTGGACACCCAGGTCGGTCTGGGCGATCACGTCGACATCACGGATGCAGCCGTAGACCACGATCCCTTCCCAACCGCTCTTCGCGGCCTTCTCGGCCAGCATGTCGCCCAGCAGGGCACGACGCAGGGAGCCTCCGCCGTCTACCACCAGCACCTTGCCCTTGCCCGGCAAGTCGACCTGCTCCTTGACCAGGGAGTTGTCCTCGAAACACTTGATGGTGACGATCTCACCGCCAAAGGAGTCGCGACCGCCAAAGTTGCTGAACATGGGTTCGACGACCTGGACCAGGTCCGGATAGGCATCGCACAGATCAGGGGTAACGTATTGCATGGACTTCTCCTTGATAGCAGTTACAGATCGAGACCGATGCGGTCGCCGTCGTAGGCCAGCGGCAGGCGCTGCAATGGAGGGCAAGGCGCATTGACCGGACGGCCGCTGGCCAGGTCGATAGCGATGCCATGCCTGGAACAGCGCAGCACCCCGCCTTCGAGGGTGCCGATGTGCAAGGGCGCGCCCTGGTGTGGGCAACGATTTTCCATGAGGATCAGCTACTGATCAACGACGATCAGCAACAAATGCCGCCCTTGAACCTGAAAATCACCTCGATAGCCGTTCTGCAGATTGATCAGTCGTTCCAGCGCTACGAACACGAAGCCTCCACCGCTCCGCGATTCCGCCATCTTTAGCACAGCCTCCTGCCATCCGAAACTGGAAACCGTCGGCAGGCAGCGAGCTAGAGCGTCACGACCTCAGCTCCCTGAGCAGCGACCGGCAGGGACTGATGCCCCAGCCAATGCGCCACCAGCGGCCAGACCTCGCGCTCGGCGACCTTGCTCACCAGCATCTCGATGTGGCCGAAGTCGTCGCTGAACCCCGCGTCCCGCGCCAAGCGCAGGAAGTGACGGTTCTCCTCGGGGACTTGCTCCACCAGTTTTCGGCAGGCCCAGACCGGGTCTTGCAGGTCGCCTGCGGCCGCAACAGCCAATACTGGAATCCGCACGTCCGCTAGCCCGGCCCACCAGTCCCGCTCCGCATCGCCGAAACGACCGAACAGACCGTGCCAGCGCATGCTTTCCAGGGCAAGACCGATTGGTTCGTCCTCAGGCCCGCGCTTGAGCCATGCTCCGGAGAGCACCTCGAACCGCTTGAGCAACAGACGGCCAGTCCACTCCACTGGCGGCACCTTGAGCGGCCAGTAGTTGCGACTGATCTGACTGCCGAACAGCGCGACCGACGCCGCATCTCCGTCACTCAGGTAGTGCCCACCCAAGGCCGCAGCGAGTGTCGTTCCGCCCAACGAGTGACCAAGCCAGTGCGGCACCTGCCCACACTGTTCGCGAACGAAAGCAGCGATGGCTGGCAGGTCATAGCGCGCGTAGTCCGCTACTCGGTTGCGTCGGTAGTGCTGGTTACGCGGCGACAGGCCGTGGCCACGCATCTCGACGATCCACACGTCAAAGCCAGCGCGTGTCAGGTAAGGTCCGAGTCCAAGCCCCTTGGGCGAATACCAGAAGCGCCGATTGGAAAAGCTGCCGTGCACCAGGATGACTGGTACGCCACGCTCATCCTCCTGGCCAAAGCGACCAAGACGGGTCAGAACCAGTTCTACACTTGCGTCCGGGCTGTTACCGGGCTTCAGGCGATAGACGTCTTCGGTCAGGTCGCCACGGAGTTCTGCGCTCATCAGCGCAACGGGAAAGAGATCACTACTGCTTTGCATGATTGCTGCTTGCACAAAAAAGGGCGGGTTTCGAACCCGCCCTTTTCGTTTCGACTAACGAAGGGTCAGGCCTGACCTTCCGCCAAGAAGAACCAGGTATCCAGCACGGAGTCCGGGTTGAGGGAAACGCTCTCGATGCCCTGCTCCATCAGCCACTTCGCCAGATCCGGGTGGTCGGACGGGCCCTGACCGCAGATGCCGATGTACTTGCCGGCGTTATTGCAAGCAGAAATGGCATTGGCCAGCAGCTTCTTGACCGCCGGATTACGCTCGTCGAACAGATGGGCGACAATGCCGGAGTCACGATCCAGGCCCAGGGTCAGCTGGGTCAGGTCGTTGGAGCCGATGGAGAAGCCATCGAAGAACTCGAGGAACTCTTCGGCCAGCAGTGCGTTGGACGGCAGCTCGCACATCATGATGACCTTCAGGCCATTCTCGCCGCGCTTCAGGCCGTTGCTGGCCAGCAGCTCGACCACCTGGCTACCTTCGCCCAGGGTACGCACGAACGGAACCATGATTTCGACGTTGGTCAGGCCCATCTCGTTGCGCACTTTCTTCAGCGCGCGGCACTCCAGCTCGAAGCAGTCACGGAAGGACTCGCTGATATAGCGGGAAGCACCACGGAAACCCAGCATCGGGTTCTCTTCTTCCGGCTCGTACAGTTTGCCGCCGATCAGGTTGGCGTATTCGTTGGACTTGAAGTCCGACAGGCGCACGATGACCTTCTTCGGCCAGAAGGCCGCGGCCAGGGTGCTGATGCCTTCAACCAGCTTCTCGACGTAGAAGCCAACCGGGTCGTTGTAGCCGGCGATACGCTTCTCGACACTTTCCTTGATCTCAGCCGGCAGGCCGGCGAAGTTCAGCAGCGCCTTCGGGTGCACGCCGATCATGCGGTTGATGATGAATTCCAAACGAGCCAGACCCACGCCCTCGTTGGGCAGCTGGGCGAAGTCGAAGGCACGATCCGGGTTGCCGACGTTCATCATGATCTTGAACGGCAGGTCAGGCATCGCGTCGACGGAATTGGTGCGGATATCGAAGCCCAGCTGGCCTTCGAAGATGAAGCCAGTGTCACCCTCGGCGCAGGAGACGGTCACGCCCTGGCCATCCTGGAGCACCTGGGTAGCATTGCCGCAGCCCACGACCGCCGGAATGCCGAGTTCACGGGCGATGATCGCCGCGTGGCAGGTACGGCCACCACGGTTAGTGACGATGGCGCTGGCGCGCTTCATCACGGGCTCCCAGTCCGGGTCGGTCATGTCGGAGACCAGCACGTCACCCGGCTGGACCTTGTCCATCTCGGATACGTCGTGGATCACGCGGACCTTGCCGGCGCCAATGCGCTGGCCGATGGCGCGGCCTTCCACCAGGACCTTGCCCTTTTCCTTGAGCAGATAGCGCTCCATCACGGTGGCGCTGGAGCGGCTCTTTACGGTCTCCGGACGGGCCTGAACGATGTACAGCTTGCCGTCATCACCGTCTTTGGCCCACTCGATGTCCATCGGACGACCGTAGTGTTTCTCGATGATCAGGGCCTGCTTGGCCAGCTCGGTCACTTCGGCGTCGGTCAGGGAGAAGCGGGCGCGATCAGCGCGGTCCACGTCAACGGTCTTCACCGACTTGCCAGCCTTGGCTTCTTCGCCATAGATCATCTTGATCGCCTTGCTGCCCAGGTTGCGGCGCAGGATGGCGGGACGACCGGCTTCCAGGGTGTGCTTGTGGACATAGAACTCGTCCGGGTTTACGGCGCCCTGCACCACGGTTTCACCGAGGCCGTAGGCGGCAGTGATGAAGACCACATCACGGAAACCGGATTCGGTATCCAGAGTGAACATCACGCCAGCGGTGCCGGTTTCCGACCGGACCATGCGCTGCACACCGGCGGACAGGGCGACCAGCTTGTGGTCGAAGCCCTGATGCACGCGGTAGGCAATGGCGCGGTCGTTGAACAGGGAGGCGAATACCTCCTTGGCAGCGCGGATCACGTTGTCCACGCCACGAATGTTCAGGAAGGTTTCCTGCTGGCCGGCGAAGGATGCATCGGGCAGGTCTTCGGCAGTAGCGGAGGAACGCACGGCCACAGCCATGTTGTCGTTACCGGCCGCCATGGCGGTGAAGGCAGTGCGGATTTCCGCATCGAGACGAGCCGGGAACTCGGCGTCCATCACCCACTGGCGAATCTGCGCGCCGGTTTTGGCGAGGGCGTTGACGTCATCCACGTCCAGGGCGTCGAGGGCCGCGTGGATACGATCGTTCAGGCCGCTCTGCTCGAGGAAGTCACGGTAGGCCTGGGCAGTAGTGGCAAAACCACCGGGAACGGAAACACCGGCGCCAGCCAAATTGCTGATCATCTCGCCCAGGGATGCGTTCTTGCCCCCCACATGCTCAACATCGTGAACGCCGAGCTTATCGAGGGAAACTACGTATTCTACCAAGGTGATCTCTCCACTATTTGTTGGAAAAGCTCATGCGGAACAGCTCCGCAGCGTTCTGGCGTTGGTCCAGAAAAATACGTCACAATGCCGACCGGCTCGGGCCTGGCTAAAAACGCGGCCTATCATAGCCAAGAATCGTTCCTGACTTAAGGCCTTTGGCGCAAATGAAACGAACCGCTTTCTTCATCTCCGACGGTACTGGTATCACTGCAGAAACCCTTGGCCAGAGCCTCTTGGCGCAGTTCGAAACCATCACCTTCAACAAGATCACGCGACCGTACATCGACAGCATTGAAAAAGCGCGCGCCATCGTACAGCAAATCAATAAGGCCGCGGTGCTGGACGGCTCCCGCCCGATCATCTTCGACACCATAGTGAACCAGGAGATCCGAGACACCCTGGCCACTTCCAACGGATTCATGATCGACATCTTTTCGACCTTCCTTTCGCCGCTGGAACAGGAACTTACCTCGCACTCCTCGTATTCCGTCGGCAAATCCCACTCCATCGGCCACCACACCAACTACATGGAGCGGATCGAGGCGGTTAACTTCGCCCTGGACAACGACGACGGCGCCCGTACGCACTACTACGACAAGGCCGACCTGATCCTGGTGGGCGTGTCCCGGTGCGGCAAGACACCGACCTGCCTCTACATGGCCATGCAGTACGGCATCCGCGCCGCAAACTACCCGTTGACCGAAGAGGACATGGAACGCCTTCAACTGCCCGCAGCCCTCAAGCAGCACAAGAGCAAGCTGTTCGGCCTGACCATCGACCCCGACCGCCTCACCGCCATCCGCAACGAGCGCAAGCCCAATAGCCGTTACGCGAGCTTCGCACAATGCGAGTTCGAAGTGCGCGAGGTGGAGAACCTGTTCCGCCGCGAAAACATCAACTTCATCAACTCCACCCATTTCTCGGTAGAAGAGATTTCCGCCAAAATACTGGTGGAAAAAGGTGTCGAACGACGCCTCAAGTAACGCGATCAATGATGAAAAAGCCCGCTTCTGCGGGCTTTTTCATGGATGAATCATTTAGAACGCATCGCCAGGCACACGCACCCAACCTTCCATCAGCACACGAGCACTGCGGCTCATGATGGCCTTGGTAACGGTCCACTCGCCGTCCACTCGGACTGCTTCGGCGCCAACGCGCAGAGTGCCCGACGGATGGCCGAAGCGCACAGCACTTCGCTCGCCACCACCGGCTGCCAGGTTCACCAGGGTGCCCGGAATGGCGGCGGCAGTGCCGATGGCCACGGCCGCGGTGCCCATCATCGCGTGATGCAGCTTGCCCATGGACAAAGCACGCACCAGCAGGTCCACCTCTTCAGCCCTGACCGTCTTGCCACTGGAGGCCAGATAGTCCCTGGGTTTTGCCACGAAGGCGATCTTCGGCGTGTGCTGCCGGGTGGCGGCCTCCTCCGGGGTCTTGATCAGCCCCATGCGCAAGGCACCAGCAACCCGAATGGCCTCGAATCGGGCCAGCGCCTCGGGGTTTGTGTTGATGTTTTCCCGCAACTCGGTCCCGCTGTAGCCGATGTCCTCGGCATTGACGAACACGGTGGGGATGCCGGCGGTGATCATGGTTGCCTTGAGGGTGCCAATGCCGGGCACATCCAGGTCGTCGACCAGGTTGCCGGTAGGGAACATCGAGCCCCCCTCTTCCCCATCATCGGAAGGATCGACGAATTCCAGCACGATCTCCGCAGCCGGAAAGGTCACACCGTCGAGCTCGAAGTCACCCGTTTCCTGGACCTGGCCGTTGGTCACCGGCACGTGGGCAATGATGGTTTTCTGGATGTTGGCCTGCCAGATGCGCACCACGCAGGTGCCGTTCTCCGGAATACGCGCCGGCTCCACCAGCCCGGCATGCAGCGCGAAGGCCCCGGCGGCGGTGGACAGGTTGCCGCAGTTGCCACTCCAGTCGACGAAGGCCTTGTCGATGGAGACCTGGCCATAGAGGTAATCCACATCGTGATCAGGCTGGCTGCTCTTCGACAGGATCACGCACTTGCTAGTGCTGGAGGTGGCCCCCCCCATGCCGTCGATATGCGCGGCGTACGGGTCGGGGCTGCCGATTACACGCATGAACAGCCGGTCGCGGGCCTCGCCCGGCATCTGGCAGCGCTCTGGCAGATCCTGCAGGCGGAAGAACACACCCTTGCTGGTGCCACCGCGGATATAGGTGGCGGGGATTTTCACTTGGGGTACGTGGGGCATGAAGATTGTCCTGAAAGACTATGAACGCCCTTCTCCCCCAGGGAGAAGGTGCCCGAAGGGCGGATGAGGGAAGGCAACTTCCCCCTCATCCCAACCCTCTCCCGGAGGGAGAGGGGGTTGTCGCGGGCCTCAGCCGACGGCTTTCTGCGACGAGGACTCGAGGAAGTCCTGCGCGAAACGCTGCAGCACACCACCGGCCTCGTAGATCGACACCTCTTCGGCGGTATCCAGGCGGCAGACGACCGGGACCTTGATGGACTCGCCGTTGGTGCGGCGAATCACCAGGGTCAGGTCGGCACGCGGCCTACGCTCGCCGATCACGTCGAAGGTTTCGGTGCCGTCGATGCCGAGAGTCTTGCGGGTAGTGCCCGGCTTGAACTCCAGCGGTAGGACACCCATGCCGATCAGGTTGGTCCGGTGGATACGCTCGAAGCCTTCAGCGACGATCGCTTCCACACCCGCCAGACGTACTCCTTTGGCCGCCCAGTCGCGGGATGAGCCTTGGCCGTAGTCGGCGCCAGCGACGATGATCAGCGGCTGCTTGCGGCCCATGTAGGTCTCGATGGCCTCCCACATGCGCATCACCTTGCCTTCCGGCTCGACGCGAGCCAGGGAGCCCTTCTTCACCTCGCCATCGACCACCGCCATCTCGTTGACCAGCTGCGGGTTGGCAAACGTGGCGCGCTGGGCGGTCAGATGGTCACCGCGGTGGGTGGCGTAGGAGTTGAAGTCCTCCTCCGGCAGGCCCATTTTCGCCAGGTACTCACCCGCCGCCGAGTTCGCCATGATGGCGTTGGACGGTGACAGGTGATCAGTGGTGATGTTGTCCGGCAGCACCGCCAGCGGACGCATACCCTTGAGGCTGCGCTCACCCGCCAGGGCACCTTCCCAGTAGGGCGGACGGCGAATGTAGGTGCTCATCGGACGCCAGTCGTACAGCGGATCGACTTTCGGGCCAGTGTCTTCCTGAATGGTGAACATCGGGATGTACACCTGGCGGAACTGCTCCGGCTTGACCGCAGCCTTCACCACGGCATCGATCTCTTCGTCAGTCGGCCAGATGTCCTTCAGGCGGATTTCCTTGCCATCCACCACGCCCAGCACATCCTTCTCGATGTCGAAGCGGATGGTACCGGCGATGGCGTAGGCCACCACCAGCGGCGGCGAGGCAAGGAACGCCTGCTTGGCGTAGGGGTGAATACGCCCATCGAAGTTGCGGTTACCGGACAGTACGGCGGTCGCATAAAGATCGCGATCGATGATCTCCTGCTGGATTTTCGGGTCCAGTGCACCGGACATGCCGTTGCAGGTGGTGCAGGCGAATGCCACCACGCCGAAGCCGAGCTGCTCCAGTTCCTGCTCCAGGCCGGCTTCCTTCAGATACAGCTTCACCGCCTTGGACCCCGGTGCCAGGGAGGACTTCACCCAGGGCTTGCGCACCAGCCCCAGCTTGTTGGCGTTACGTGCCAGCAGGCCGGCAGCGATCACGTTGCGCGGGTTGCTGGTGTTGGTGCAACTGGTGATGGCGGCGATGATGACTGCCCCATCCGGCATCAGGCCATCGGCCTCCTGGGCGCGAGCCTTGTCCAGGTCGACGGCAATACCGCGCTCGGCCAGGGCGCTCACCGGCAAGCGGCGATGCGGGTTGGAGGGACCCGCCAGGGTACGTACCACCGAGGATAGGTCGAAGCTCAGCACGCGCTCGTACTGCGCATCATCCAGGCTGTCAGCCCAGAGGCCGGCCTGCTTGGCGTAGGTCTCCACCAGCTTGACCTGCTCGTCGTCGCGACCGGTCAGCTTGAGGTAGTCGATGGTTTGCTGGTCGATGAAGAACATCGCCGCAGTGGCGCCGTACTCCGGAGCCATGTTGGAGATGGTAGCGCGGTCGCCCAGCGTCAGGGCGGCGGCACCCTCACCGCGGAACTCCAGATAGGCACCGACGACCTTTTCCTTGCGCAGGAATTCGGTAAGCGACAGCACCACGTCGGTGGCGGTGATACCCGGCTGGGGTTTGCCGGTCAGCTCGACGCCGATGATCTCCGGAAGGCGCATCCAGGACGCGCGGCCGAGCATGACGTTTTCGGCTTCCAGGCCACCCACGCCCACGGCGATCACGCCCAGGGCGTCGACGTGCGGGGTGTGGCTGTCCGTGCCGACGCAGGTGTCCGGATAGGCCAGGCCCTTGTCGTTGTGGATGACCGGCGACATTTTCTCCAGGTTGATCTGGTGCATGATGCCGTTGCCCGGCGGGATCACATCGACGTTCTTGAAGGCCTTCTTGGTCCACTCGATGAAATGGAAGCGGTCCTCGTTGCGACGGTCCTCGATGGCGCGGTTCTTCTCGAACGCTTGCGGATCGAAGCCCCCGCACTCCACGGCCAGGGAGTGATCGACGATCAGTTGCACCGGCACCACCGGGTTGACCTGAGCGGGGTCACCGCCCTGGTCGGCGATGGCGTCGCGCAGGCCAGCCAGGTCCACCAGCGCGGTTTGGCCGAGGATGTCGTGGCAGACCACACGGGCAGGGAACCAGGGGAAGTCGCGCTCACGCTTGCATTCGACGATCTGCGTCAGGCACTCATTGAGGATTGCCGGATCGCATTTGCGCACCAGGTTCTCGGCATGCACACGGGAGGTATAAGGCAGACGCGCCCAGGCGCCAGGCTCGATGGCCTCGACCGCCGCGCGGGCGTCGAAGTAGTCCAGCGCCGTGCCGGGCAGGCTCTTGCGGTATTGGCTGTTCATGGTTATGGGCGATCCTTGAGCGGCACGAACTTCAGGTCTTCCGGGCCGACGTAGTTGGCGCTCGGGCGGATGATCTTGCCGTCGATGCGTTGCTCGATGACGTGGGACGACCAGCCCGAGGTACGGGCGATGACGAACAGCGGGGTGAACATGGCGGTGGGCACACCCATCATGTGGTAGCTGACGGCACTGAACCAGTCGAGGTTGGGGAACATCTTCTTGATTTCCCACATGGTCGACTCGAGACGCTCGGCGATATCGAACATCTTGGTGTTGTGCTGCTCAGCGGAGAGCTCGCGAGCCACTTCCTTGATCACCTTGTTGCGCGGGTCGGACACGGTGTAGACCGGGTGGCCGAAGCCGATCACCACTTCCTTCTTCTCAACGCGGGCGCGGATGTCGGCTTCCGCCTCGTCCGGGTTGTCGTAGCGCTTCTGGATCTCGAAGGCCACCTCGTTGGCACCGCCATGCTTCGGCCCACGCAGCGCGCCGATGGCGCCGGTGATGCAGGAGAACATGTCGGAACCGGTGCCAGCGATAACGCGGGAAGTGAAGGTGGAGGCGTTGAACTCGTGCTCGGCGTAGAGGATCAGCGAGGTGTGCATGGCGCGGACCCAGGAGTCGCGCGGTTTTTCGCCATGCAGCAGGTGCAGGAAGTGACCGCCGATGGAGTCATCATCGGTCTCCACGTCAATGCGCTTGCCGTTGTGGCTGAAGTGGTACCAGTAGAGCAGCGCCGAGCCCAGGCAGGCCATCAGCTTGTCGGCGATATCACGGGCGCCCGGGTGGTTGTGATCATCCTTCTCCGGAGACAGGCAGCCCAGCACGGAAACAGCGGTGCGCATCACATCCATCGGGTGGGCGGATGGCGGCAGTTGCTCAAGGGCGGCCTTCACGCCGGCCGGCAGGCCACGCAGGGCCTTCAGCTTGGACTTGTAGCCAGCCAGTTCGGCAACGTTCGGCAGCTTGCCATGCACCAGCAGGTGAGCGATTTCCTCGAACTCACAGGCAGTAGCGAAGTCGAGAATGTCATAACCGCGGTAGTGCAGGTCGTTACCGGTGCGGCCAACGGTGCACAGGGCGGTGTTGCCGGCAGCGGTGCCACTCAGGGCCACGGACTTCTTCGGTTTGAAGGCAGTGGTATTTTCGGTAGCGCTCATCGCGTGATTCTCCTCATTTCAATCCGGTTGCTTGTGTCTTGTTTTTTCCGCGGGCCGCGACGCTGAAAACGCGGCCCGCGTCCGGTTACTTCTTGGCGGCGAACAGGGCATCGAGCTTCTGCTCGAAGGCGTGGTAGCCGATACGGTCATACAGCTCGGCGCGCGTCTGCATCAGGTCGATAACGTCTTTCTGATGGCCATCGCGGCGAATGGCGGTGTAGACAGCTTCGGCCGCTTTGTTGGCGGCACGGAAGGCCGACAGCGGGTAAAGCTGGATAGCGACGCCGACCGAAGCCAGCTCATCGCGGGAGAACAACGGGGTGGCGCCGAACTCGGTGATGTTGGCCAGCACCGGCACGCCCAGCGCATCGACGAAGCGCTTGTAGGTCGGCAGATCGTAGGCCGCTTCGGCGAAGATGGCGTCAGCACCTGCCTCCACGTAGCGCAGGCAGCGCTCGATGGCGGCATCAACACCCTCGGCCTGAATGGCGTCGGTGCGGGCGATCAGGAAGAAGCTCGGGTCGGTCTTGGCATCGGCAGCGGCCTTAACGCGATCGGCCATCTCCTCGGTGGAGACGATTTCCTTGCCCGGACGATGGCCGCAGCGTTTGGCGCCGACCTGGTCTTCGATATGGGCAGCCGCAGCACCCGCCTTGATCAGGTTCTTGACGGTGCGCTCGATGTTGAAGGCGCTGGGACCGAAGCCGGTGTCGATATCCACCAGCAACGGCAGGTCACACACGTCGGTGATACGGCGCACGTCGGTGAGCACGTCATCCAAGGTGTTGATACCCAGGTCCGGCAGGCCGAGCGAGCCGGCGGCAACACCGCCACCGGACAGGTAGATGGCCTTGAAGCCGGCACGCTTGGCCAGCAGTGCATGGTTGGCGTTGATGGCGCCGATCACCTGCAGCGGATGCTCCTCGGCAATCGCGTCGCGGAAGCGCTGGCCGGCGGTTTTCTGACTCATGACTCACCTCGTGTTTTGGACGGGTTGGCGAGCGCTTCCTTGTAGTGGCGCTCGATATTGCGCTTGGAGGCACCGATGTGACGGCGCATCAGCAACTCGGCCAGTTCGCCGTCTCGGTCGGCGATGGCATCGAGAATTCGGTGGTGCTCGTTGAAAGCCTGGCGGGGCCTGTTCGGCACTGTGGAGAATTGAAGGCGATACATGCGCACGAGCTGATAGAGCTCACCGCAAAGCATCTGGGTCAGGGTCTGGTTGCCGCTGCCCTGGATGATCCGATAGTGGAAGTCGAAATCGCCTTCCTGCTGGTAGTAGCCGCGCCCGGCCTGGAAGGCCTCGTCGCGCTCGTGGGTGTCCAGCACCCGGCGCAGTTCGTCGATCTCGGCCTGACTCATGCGCTCGGCGGCCAGACGGCAGGCCATGCCCTCGAGGGACTCCCGGATTTCGTAGAGTTCGATCAGCTCGGCATGGCTGAGCGACACCACCCGCGCACCGACATGCGGCACCCGCACCAGCAGCCGCTGCCCTTCCAGGCGGTGGATCGCCTCACGCAGCGGCCCGCGACTGATGCCGTAGGTACGCGCCAGCTCAGGCTCGGAGATCTTGCTGCCAGGGGCGATCTCTCCGCGCACGATGGCGGTCTGGATACGCCGGAAGACACTCTCGGCTAGAGTTTCCGAGTCCAGCGGTTCTGCGACGGGGATTTCAGTGGCATCCAGCATGATTGTCGACACATTCTTGTTTGGTGACGCAAAATTACTGCTAACAAAGCCAAACTGTCAAACCAAACCCGACCAATTGTCGACAATCCATTTTGAACCTGGAAATTCCATCTACGCCGTCACGCCCTGACCTTTGGCGGCATAAGCGTCTGTCGCGCCGGAAAATCCGCGTGTTAGAATGCGCGCCGCCAGCGCCAGTCTGGGCGCCAATGACTTGCCTGCTAGACTCCCAGACCAGGCGCCGCAGCCAAGATGGCCGTGGGCCGGGCTCCTGGACCGATGACCGCGTTACGCTCAAAGGACTTATGACACTCAAGCCCTTCGCCCTGTTTGCCTGCCTGCTCGCCCTCCCCAGCCTTGGCCTCGCCACCGAGAAGACCGTCTACGGTCTCAACGAGTACGCCAAGCTGAAGGATCTCGACCTGGAAGTCGCAGCCAAGCTCGATACCGGCGCCAAGACCGCCTCCCTCAGTGCGCGCGACATCAAGCGCTTCAAGAAGGATGGCGAACCCTGGGTGCGCTTCTACCTGGCCATAGACGATGCTCACGAACATCCGATCGAACGCCCCCTGGCGCGAATCAGCAAAATCAAACGCCGCGCCGGCGACTATGACCCCGAGGAAGGCAAGACCTACACTGCACGCCCGGTCATTGAGCTGGAAGTGTGCATGGGCACCGCCCTGCGGCATATCGAAGTGAACCTCACCGACCGTAGTGCTTTCCAATATCCGCTTCTGATCGGTTCCGAGGCGCTCAAGCGCTTCGATGCACTGGTCGACCCGAGCCTTAAATACGCTGCCGGCAAACCCGGCTGTGCCACCGACGCAAACTCTGACGAGTAACCCACATGCGCTCTCTTACCCTGCATCTGAAAGTCCTGATCACCCTCCTGGTGAGCCTGGGCATTCTGATAACGGCCTACCAGATATTCATTCAGGGCATCCCGATCACCGAGGATGAGACCGACGACCTGTGGAACATCGACGCCAAGGTCGAGTTCCAGGCCAGCCCGCGCGATCCGGTCAAGGTCCAGATGTTCGTCCCGCCACTGAACCGGGACTACGTCAGCCTCAACGAGAGCTTCATCTCCAATAACTACGGGGTGAGCATCAATCGCGTTGACGGCAACCGCAAAGTGACCTGGTCCGCCCGTCGTGCCAGCGGCAACCAGACGCTCTACTACCGCCTGGTACTGACCAAGCGCTACAGCGGTGAGAAAGCGAAGGACAAGGGCCCGATCTTCCGTGACAGCATCCCGGTGGAAGGCCCCGAGAAAATAGCTGCCGAAGCCCTGCTGGCGCCCATCCGCCAGCACTCGGCGGACGTCGAGACCTTCATCAGCGAGACCATCAAGCGGGTCAACAACCTCAACGATGACAACGTCAAGCTGCTGCTCGCCGGCGATCAGAGCACACCGAACAAGGCCAAGGTCATCGAGCTGCTGCTGTCCATCGCCCACGTGCCGATGGAGCGCGTCCATACCATCCGCCTGGTGAGCGAGCAGGCACAAAGCCCCGAGCTCTGGCTGCGCAGCTTCAATGGCGAGAACTGGCTTTACTTCAACCCGGATACCGGCGAGCAAGGCCTGCCCAACGATCGCCTGATCTGGTGGACCGGTGACAACAACCTGATCACCGTCGACGGCGGCAAGAAGGTCCAGGTGACCTTCAGCATGAACAACAGCGAGATGAACGCCATCCGCCTGGCCAAGCTGACCGACGAGAACACCGACGCCGACTTCCTGGAGTACTCGCTCTACGGCCTGCCCCTGCAGACCCAGCAGACCTACCAGATCATGATCATGATCCCGATTGGCGTGCTGGTGATCCTGATCCTGCGTAACCTCGGCGGCCTGCAGACCCTGGGTACCTTCACCCCGGTGCTGATCGCCCTCGCCTTCCGCGAAACCCAGCTGGGCTTCGGCATCGTGCTGTTCACCATCATCACGGCGCTCGGCCTGTCGCTACGTTCCTATCTCGAACACCTGAAGCTACAGATGCTGCCAAGGCTCTCGGTGGTGCTGACCTTCGTGGTGGTGCTGATCGCGGTCATCAGCCTGCTGAGCCACAAGCTCGGCCTGGAGCGCGGCCTGTCGGTTGCCCTGTTCCCGATGGTGATTCTGACCATGACCATCGAACGCCTGTCGATCACCTGGGAAGAACGTGGCGGCGGCCATGCCTTCAAGGTGGCGATCGGCACACTGGTCGCGGCCACCCTGGCGCACCTGCTGATGACCGTGCCGGAGCTGACCTACTTCATCTTCACCTTCCCGGCTGTGCTGTTGATCATGGTGGGCTTCATGCTGGCGATGGGTCGCTACCGCGGCTACCGCCTGACCGAACTCTTCCGCTTCAAAGCCTTCCTGAAGGACTGAGCCATGTTCGGCCTGCTCAAAACGTGGAAAGCCCTCGAAGCCAAAGGCATCATGGGCATCAACCGGCGAAACGCGGACTACGTGCTGAAATACAACAAACGGCACCTGTACCCGATCGTCGACGACAAGATCATCACCAAGCAGCGCGCCATCGAGGCGGGGATCCACGTACCCGAGATGTACGGGGTCATCTCCACCGAGAAGGAAATCGAGAAGCTCAACGACATCATCGGCGAGCGTAACGACTTCGTGATCAAGCCGGCGCAAGGCGCCGGCGGCGACGGCATCCTGGTGATCGCCGACCGCTTCGAAGGCCGCTACAAGACGGTTTCGGGCAAGATCATCAGCCACGAGGAAATCGAGCACCAGATTTCCTCCATCCTCACCGGCCTCTACTCCCTCGGCGGGCACCGTGACCGCGCGCTGATCGAGTACCGCGTGACCCCGGACCAGATCTTCAAGAGCATCAGCTACGAAGGCGTACCGGACATCCGCATCATCGTGCTGATGGGCTACCCGGTGATGGCCATGCTGCGCCTGCCGACCCGGCAATCCAACGGCAAGGCCAACCTCCACCAGGGCGCCATCGGCGTGGGCGTGGACCTGGCCACCGGCGTTACCCTGCGCGGTACCTGGCTGAACAACAAGATCGCCAAGCACCCGGACACCACCAACGCGGTGGACGGCGTGCAGTTGCCGAACTGGGATGGCTTCATGAAGCTGGCGGCCGGCTGCTACGAGCTGTGCGGCCTGGGCTACATCGGTGTCGACATGGTGCTGGACCAGGACAAGGGCCCGCTGATCCTCGAGCTCAACGCCCGTCCCGGCCTGAACATCCAGATCGCCAACGACTGCGGACTGACCCACCGAGCCCACGCCATCGAGGCCCGCCTCGAAGAGCTGAAGGCCAAGGGTATCCAGGAAACCCCGGAAGAGCGCGTTCGGGTATCCCAGGAGCTCTTTGGCCACGTGCGGCCGACGGAAATCTGATCCACCCCTCCATGAAAAAGCCCGGCCAAGTTGCCGGGCTTGTTCATTCTGCGTATCCGGCCAAGGCCAAATGCAGGCTTCATCACTAGGGCGGACCACGCTTCACCGGCCCACCATTGGAGGCGGTGGGGCACCGCCGGTGGATGAAAAAAGCGCCATCCACCCCACTAAAGGCATGAAATAAAGAAGGGGCCTTCCGGCCCCTTCTTCGTCTACCCGCACACTTTCAATCGTTGCTCGGCTTGTTCACCGCGTGCAGCACGTACTGCGGCAGGGCGAACGCGCCGACGTGGACTTCCGGATTGTAGTAACGGGTCACGATGCTGCTGCCAGCGTAGCGCTGGCGCAGGGTTTCCACCGGCAGTTTGCGCATCTCCGGGTCGGTTGCGCCCCAGGCGAAGGTCATGGCGCCACCAATGTAGGTAGGCACGGCGGCCTGGTAGAAGTGCCAGTCGGCAAACAGGCTATCCATGCGGCTGGCAGTGGTTTGCACTTCGCCCAGCTGCATGAAGGGGGTGCCATTCTGGGTCACGAGGACACCGCCATCGTTCAGGCAGCGGCGGCAGGCCTGGTAGAAGTTCTCGGAAAACAGCACCTCGCCCGGACCGATGGGATCGGTGGAGTCGGAGATGATGACGTCGAACTTCTCTTGGGTGGTCGCGACGAAACGCATGCCGTCATCGATCACCAGATTCAGGCGCGGGTCTTCATAGGCACCCTTGGAGTGGTTCGGCAGGAATTCCTTGCACATCTCGACCACGGTGCCGTCGATCTCGACCATGGTGATGCGCTCGATATCACGGTGCTTGCGCACTTCGCGCAACATGCCGCCATCGCCACCGCCAATGATCAGCACGCTCTTCACCGCGCCATGGGCGAGGATTGGCACGTGGGTGAGCATCTCGTGATAGATGAACTCGTCGGCCTCGGTGGTCTGGATCACACCGTCGAGGGCCATGACACGCCCCATGCGCGCGTTCTCGAAGATCACCAGGTGCTGGTGCTCAGTGCGCACTTCGTGCAGCAGCTTGTCCATGCGGAAGCGCTGGCCATAACCGTCGTAGAGAGTTTCCTGGTAATCGCTCATGGGTTGTCTCCCCTGCTGGCTGTATTAGCGGACGGTGCCTCCGCCCCATGAAAAGGCGCGCATTCTACGATGGCTTCGATGTCAGGTCGAACCGCGGCGGGAGAATTTGAAAGTCAGTTTTGCAGAGACGACGCGGCGCCAAGAGAATATCGTCGCTCCATGACTGCAATTGCTTCCACCATTCGGACCCGCGAGCCCATCGAGCCCATGCGCCTTCATTACTTCGAGCCCTGGAGCTGGAAGCAGTTCCAGCAACATTTCGCCCTGCGGCGCCTGCCCGGGGTCGAGCACCTGACGACCGACAGCTATTGCCGCAGCTTCCGCCTGGGCGAGCGCAGCGGATGGTTCCGCCTGCGTCCGTTACCCGGCGCCCTGGAGCTTGAACTGAGCCCGTCGGTTCGGGACCTGGGGCCGCAGCTGGCACCGCGCGTGCGGCAAATGTTCGACCTTGACAGCGATCCGGCTGCCATCGCCCAGCACCTGGGCCGCGATCCGCTGTTGCAAGGGCTGCTGGCACGTTATCCGGGATTGCGCCTACCCGTCGCGTTCGACCCTTTTGAGCAAGGGGTGCGTACCATCATCGGCCAACAGGTAACGGTGAAGGCAGCGGTGACCATCGCCGGGCGCCTGGTGGAGCGTCTTGGCGAGCCATTGGCAGATGCCGAAGTCGACGGCCCGCAACGGCTCTTCCCTACCCCACAATCCATCGCCGACGATCCACTGCCCGGTATCGGGATGCCCGGTAAACGAGTCGACACATTGCGTCGATTCGCTCAGGCAGTGGCCGATGGCAGCCTGGAACTGAACCTGGCGGCGGGCATCGAATTCCTGATCGAGCGTCTCTGCGCCCTGCCCGGCGTCGGCCGCTGGACCGCCGAGTACATTGCTCTGCGCGCTTTCGGGGAGCCGGACGCCTTCCCCTCTGCCGACCTCGGGCTGCTCAAGTCGCCACTTTGGGGGCCAGAGGGCATCAGCGCACGAGAACTGGCTAGCCGCGCCGAACAATGGCGCCCATGGCGCGCCTACGCCGCCGTCTATCTCTGGCAGAGCTACGCCGAGGAGAAGTGAAGATGCATTACCGCTACCACGACAGCCCCACCGGCCCGCTGTTGCTCGCTGGAGACGAGTCGGGCCTGCAATTGCTTTACATGGACAACACCGAACGCTGGCAGCCCGACACTGACTGGGTGCCAGCCGGTCGACAACTGGACGAACCCTGCCGCCAGCTGGACCTTTACTTCGAGGGGCGCCTGAAGCGCTTCGACTTGCGTCTCGCGCCACGGGGCACGCGCTTCCAGCAGCAAGTCTGGCAGGCCCTGCTGGAAATCCCCTACGGCCGTACCACCAGCTACAGCGAACTGGCCGAACGCATCGGCAACCCGAAATCCGTGCGCGCCGTCGGCACCGCCAATGGTGCCAACCCCATCTCCATCATCATTCCCTGCCACCGGGTGATCGGCCGCGATGGCAGCCTGACCGGCTATGCCGGCGGCCTGCCGCGCAAGGCACTACTGCTGAAGCTGGAAGGTGTGAAGCTGCAACCGGAGCAGGACCAGCTGCTGCTGATCTGAATGTTCAGGGCTGACGGATACGCGCCATTACCTTTGGCGGATCCGCCAAGGGCAACTCAATGATCAGACCCTCGCCGTTCTTCGCCAACACTCCCGTCAGGGCCTTGATATTCACCTGGTGGCTGACCATCACCACCGGCCTGTCCTTGGGCACCTTGTCGATAGCCTTGCGCAACTCGACAGTCTGCGCGGCCTGGCTGTCCGGATCACTGAAGAAGGAGTCAAGCGCCGAAAGGGTTTCCACCGCCCCCAGGCCCATTTCCTGGGCGGTGTCCTGGGCACGGCACCAGTTGCTGGTATAGAGGCGCGGCTGCTCCACCTTGCGCCGCACCAGCAGCTTGCCCCACCGCTTCGCCTCCTGGCGTCCCTTGTCGCTGAGATTGCGTTGGGTACTGCAATCCCCCAGGCGAAAGCCTTCCGGGTCGCCAGTCCCCGGAGCGGTGGTATGACGCAACAGCAGGAAAGCCTTGCCTTCGCGCAGAGCCTGCCAGGCTGACTTCTGGTCAGCGGGCGCTGGCAACGCCAGCATCGCGAGCAACATCAGGACGAATAGACGGGTCATGACCAGAGCGCCAGTTCCAGCACCCACCCGCCAACTGCCCTGTAAGGGATCGGATCGGGACAAGCCGCAACGACGCAGAGGCGGGAACCCATGGGGGACGCTCACGGTTGGATGCAGTCACCCCAAGGATAGATCGGCCGACGACAGCCTTCCTCACGCTCCGTCAGACGATTTCAGACGGCGTCAAAAGCGTGTCAAGTCGATCACCGCAAAACTCGCCACGGTTTCATGGCCGTCCAGCACGCCACCCTCGCGAGCCAGGCCAATAGTCTGCATGCCAGCCTCGCGCGCAGCATCCAGCTCCTGGACCACGTCGGAAAGGAAGAGGATCTGCTCGCCCGGCAGGCCAATGGCGGACGCAATGCGCTGATAGGACGCGGCCTCTCGCTTGGCTCCCGAGGTGGTGTCGAAATAGCCGGAGAACAACGACGCCAGGTCGCCTGCCTCGGAGCAACCGAAGATCAGCTTCTGCGCCTGGATAGAACCCGAAGAGTAGACAAAGAGGTCATAGCCCTCTTCCTTCCAGCGGCGCAGTGCCTCAACGGCATCGGGGTAGACATGGCCCTTGAGCTGGCCAGCCTGGTAGCCCTGCTCCCAGACCATGCCCTGCAACGCCTTGAGGGGCGTGGCCTTGCGGTCTTCGGCGATCCAACCCAGGAGGATCTCCACCACCCGCTCCAGGCTAGCCCCGACCTCGCCGCTTTCGTCCCGCACGGCGTCGATCTGCTGCGCCACCGCCGGTTCGCCGGCATGGGTCAGGACGAACTCCGGCAGGTGGCGTGCAGCGAAGGGGAAGAGCACGTCGAATACGAAACTCACCGCACTGGTGGTGCCCTCGATATCAGTGAGGATGGCCTTGATGGGCATTGGAAACTCCAGGTGAATCGGTATGGCTGTCGTAGGAGCGAGTTTGCTCGCGAAGGTACCTCGTACCCATTCGCCGGCAAGCCGGCTCCTGCAACTCAGTCTTCCAGCTGGGGGAAACGCTTGGCGATTTCGTCGCCGGTGAACTTGGCGACCCAGCCTTCCGGGTTGTTGAACAGGCGTATGGCGACGAAGTGCGGATGTTCGCCCATGTCGAACCAGTGACGGGTGCCGGCCGGCACGGAGATCAGGTCGTTCTTTTCGCAAAGCACGGCATAGACGTAATCGTCGATGTGCAGAGTGAACAGGCCACGGCCGGCGACGAAGAACCGCACCTCGTCTTCGCCATGGCGGTGCTCGTCGAGGAACTTGGCTCGCAGTTCGTCTTTCTGCGGGTGGTCGCGGGTCAAGCTGACGACGTCGACGGTCACGTAGCCCTGCTCCCGCATCAAGCGGTCGATCTGCGGGCGATAGGCGGCGATCACTTCCTCCTGGCTGGCACCCGGCGCGATGGGGGCGGAAGCCTCCCAGCGCTCGAAGCGCACACCGACGGACGCGAGGGTGGAGGCGATGTCATCCAGGTGGGTCAGCACCTTGTTCGGCAGGTCGGGGCTGGATTCGTGGTAAACGGTCAGGCTGCTCATCTGGGTACTCCTTGCGGGCGTCCTCCCGGCTCTCTGGCGGGTCGGACGACACCGGTATCAGTCAGGCATCTTCGTGCGAAGGAAGCTTCAGCGCTGGGTGATCGAGAGCGTCTTCAGTTCGCACTCGAAGAGGAACTCGAAGGCTTCGACCTGGCGCAGGGCGTCGCTCATGCGCGGCCCCCAAGTATAGAGGCCGTGGCCACGGATCAGGTAACCCACGCAGTCAGCGTGCTGTTCCAGCCAGGGTTGCACCTTGGCGGCCAGACGGGCGATGTCCTGGTCATTGTCGAAGATCGGCACCAGCACCTGGGACTCGTGGGTGCTGATGCCGCTGAAGGCCTTCTGCAACTCGTAATCGGCGAACACCAGAGAATCGGCCAGCGTCAGGCGCGACAACACGGTGGCGTTCACCGAATGGGTATGCAGCACGGCGCCGATTTCCGGTTTCCAGCGGTAAAGCTGGGTGTGCAGCAGGGTTTCGGCCGAGGGCTTCTTGCCTGGCTCCAGGCTGTTGCCGTCCATATCCGTGGCCAGCACATCGTCCGGGCCGAGCTGACCCTTGTGCTTGCCGGAAACGGTCAGCAGCACCTCGGTCGCGGACAGCCGCGCCGAATAGTTGCTGCTGGTGGCCGGCGACCAGCCACGGTTGTACAGGAAACGGCCGGCTTCGATGATTTCCTGGGCGAGTTTTTGGCGATTCATGCCCGCTCCTCCTGCAATTGGGTGGCAATGATAACGGCTGCGGCGAGCGCCGCGAGCGTCGCGATAACGTAAGTCCAGAGCGGCCCCAGGCTGCTCCAGCTGTAGCCCGAGTAGAGTGCACCGAGGGCGCCGCCGGTGCCGGCCAGGGCGGCGTAGAGCGCCTGACTCTGCCCCTGCTGGCGCGGTCCGAACCGACGTTGCACGAAATGGATGGCGGCAGCGTGAAAGCTGCCGAAAGTAGCGGCATGCAGCAGTTGTGCAAACAGCAGTACCGGCAACTGGTCGGCGAAATTACCGATCAGCAGCCAGCGAAGGGCGGCGATCAGGAAACTGGCCAACAGCACCACGCGAACCGAATAGCGCGTAAGAATGCGCGCCATCACCATGAACAGCAGCACCTCAGCCACCACGCCCAGCGCCCAGAGCTGGCCGATCAGGCTGCGCGAGTAGCCAAGGGATTCGAGGTAGATGGTCTGGAAACTGTAGTAAGGCCCGTGGGACAGCTGCATCAGGCCCACGCTCAGATAGAAGGCCAGTACTCCCGGCTGGCGCAACTGGTCGATAAAGCCGCTCTGCCCCGGCACGTCGGGCCTGGCCTGGGGCGCGGCATTCGGCACCCAGAAACTGCTGAGGACGATACCGCTCATGATGAGCACCAGCGCCCAGGGATAGAGGTCGAGGCTGAACAGCTCGAACAGCTCGCCCAAACCGATCACCGTCAGGATGAAGCCGATGGAGCCCCAGAGCCGTACCTGGCTGTAGCGCGCCGCCTGCTCCCGGAGATGTGCGAGGGTGATCACCTCGAACTGAGGCAGCACGGCATGCCAGAAGAAGGCATGCAAGGCCATGATCAGTGCCAGCCAGGCGTAGCTTTGGCTGACGAAAATCAGCGAGAAGGTCAGCAGGGTGCAGAAGGCGCCGAACCGCACGATGTCCAGGCGCCGGCCGCTGCGGTCGCCCAGCCAGCCCCAGAGGTTGGGCGCTACGCAGCGCATCAGCATGGGGATCGCCAGCAGCTCGCCGATACGTGCACTGGAAAAGCCCAGGTGCGCAAAGTAAAGACCGAGGAAGGGCGCCGTGGCGCCCAGCAGGGAAAAGTAGAAGAGATAGAAGCTGGAAAGCCGCCAATAGGGCAGCGCGTTCGCGCCGCCCGTCACAGCTGGCCGAGCACCGGGGTTTCGACCCGCACGCTGGCATTCTGCGCGCGGTGGCGCAGCAGGTGGTCCATCAGCACGATGGCCATCATGGCTTCGGCGATCGGGGTCGCGCGAATGCCCACGCACGGATCGTGGCGGCCTTTGGTGACCACATCCACCGGGTTGCCGTGAACGTCGATGGAGCGACCGGGCGTGGTGATGCTGGAGGTCGGTTTCAGCGCCAGATTGGCGACTATCGGCTGGCCAGAGGAGATGCCGCCGAGGATGCCGCCGGCGTTGTTGGAGAGGAAGCCTTCCGGGGTCATTTCGTCGCGGTGCTGGGTACCGCGCTGGGCCACGCTGTCAAAGCCTGCACCGATCTCAACGCCCTTGACGGCGTTGATGCTCATCAGCGCATGGGCCAGTTCAGCATCCAGGCGGTCGAAGATCGGCTCGCCCAGTCCTGGCGGCACACCTTCGGCAACCACGGTGATCTTCGCGCCCACCGAGTCCTGGTCACGGCGCAACTGGTCCATGTAGGCCTCCAGCTCGGGAACCTTGTCCGGGTCAGGGCTGAAGAAGGCGTTCTGTTCCACCGAATCCCAGGTCTTGAAGGGAATCTCGATGGGGCCGAGCTGACTCATGTAGCCGCGCACGGTGATGCCCTGAGTAGCCAGGAACTTCTTGGCGATGGCGCCAGCGGCCACGCGCATCGCGGTTTCCCGCGCCGAGGACCGGCCACCACCACGGTAGTCGCGAATGCCATATTTGTGGTGGTAGGTGTAGTCGGCGTGGGCCGGGCGGAACAGGTCCTTGATCGCCGAGTAGTCCTTGGACTTCTGGTCGGTGTTGCGGATCAGCAGGCCGATGGCGCAACCGGTGGTCTTGCCCTCGAATACGCCAGAGAGGATTTCCACCTCGTCAGCTTCCTGGCGCTGGGTCGTGTGGCGGCTGGTGCCCGGCTTGCGGCGGTCCAGGTCACGCTGCAGGTCCTCGAGGGACAGGTCCAGCCCCGGCGGGCAGCCGTCGACGATGGCGACCAGCGCCGGACCATGGCTTTCGCCAGCGGTGGTGACGGTGAACAGCTTGCCGTAGGTGTTGCCGGACATGCACAGTGCTCCGCAGAAATGGGCCTCGTTCGAAGGTCGAGCAGTATACCCGCGGCGTCCGGCCAGTTCACCCCTCGACCTTGTGCCCGCTGCCGCGTCCAACCCACCATTCCGAGTATCGACCTCAAAGCAATGCTGCGACTTCTAATGCTGATCCTTCCTCTCCTTGCCGGCCTGGCCCAGGCCGCCCCCCAGAGCGTGCTGCAACGCCCGATCGAACTGGACACCGGCAGCGGCATCCTGCGCGGCACCTTGCTGCGCCCGAAGACCGATCAGCCCGTGCCGGTGGCGCTGATCATCTCCGGCTCCGGCCCCACCGACCGTGATGGCAACAATCCCCTCGGCGGACGCAACGACAGCCTGAAGAAACTTGCCCAGTTGCTGGCGCGCAATGGAATTGCCAGCGTGCGTTACGACAAGCGCGGCATTGCCGCTAGCCAGGACGCAGGAGCGGATGAGCGCCAGCTCAGCATCGAGCTCTACGCCGGTGATGCCGCAGCCTGGGGTCAACAGCTGAAGCAGGACGCGAGGTTTTCCCAACTGATCCTGATCGGTCACAGCGAAGGTGCGCTGATCGCCAGCCTCGCGGCGGCGACAGCGGGTGCTGATGCGCTGGTCAGCATTTCCGGTAGCGCCCGCCCGATCGACCAGTTGCTGCGCGACCAGTTGCAGGACCGCCTGCCCCCTCCTTTGCTGACCCAGAGCGAAGCTTTGCTGGCCAGCTTGCGGGCGGGCCAGCAGGTGGCCGAAGTGCCGCAACCATTGGAAGTACTGTTCCGCCCCAGTGTGCAGCCGTACCTGATTTCCCTGTTTCGCCAGGACCCGGCACGGGCCTTTGGCCGGCTGCCGATACCCGCGCTGATCCTGCAGGGCAGCCACGATA
The DNA here is from genome assembly GCF_038440135.1 of Pseudomonas sp. OTU5201. Lineage (NCBI taxonomy): Bacteria > Pseudomonadati > Pseudomonadota > Gammaproteobacteria > Pseudomonadales > Pseudomonadaceae > Pseudomonas > Pseudomonas sp. OTU5201. Next base: position 133,277 of record NZ_JASATC010000001.1, read on the forward strand.
TCCAGGTGAGCGTGAGCGATGCCGAGCGGCTCAAGGCCGCCAAACCGGATGCCCAACTGGCCATCATCGAGGGCATGAACCATATGCTGCGTATCGTGCCGATGGATATGGCACAGCAGCTGGCATCCTACCGCGACCCACGGCTGCCCCTGGCACGAGAGCTGGGCGAGCGCATCCTGGCCTTCATCGAGGAACTGCCCGACTCCAGAAATGCGAAGAGCGGTCGATAAAGGCGAAAGATTCTGTAGGAAATCTCGCCTGACACGGGCATTTACGTACAGAATCCGCACTGACGTACCAAGTCCGTCGCAGCAGGTTCTTGCAAGGTACTTCCCGATGAGCGAAAGCCCAGCCGAACAGCAAAGCGCCACAGAAGCCGCCCCGCCGCCCCATCCGTGGACGGAACTGGCGGCCGAGCATTTCGACCTGCTGCGTCTCGCCCCCCAACCCATCGACCGCCACACCGGCACACGGCCACTGCGCTTTGTCGAATTGGGCCGAGTGGAACGGCACAACAAGGAGCAGAGCGTGCTGCGCCTTAGCATCGGGCTTCCCGGACAGAAGGTGCGAAAGGAGCAGAACCTGCTGGAAGTCTGGGCTGACCACCGCAGCAAGGAAGTCCGCTTCGGCCCGGACTGCGGCCTGCAACTGGAACCGCAGAACCGCGGCTTGGGACGCTTTCTACTTGCCCAAGGCATCGCCTGGGCCAAGCAACGCTGGGCCCATTATCGAATAGAGGGCGGCGCCCTGCCCGCCAAGGACGCACTGGACAACGAGGCGCGTCTACGTCGCGACCACGTCCTCAAGGCGCAGGGATTCGAGATCAATTACCTGGACAACCTGCAGCTGAAGGCGAGCTACAGTGCTGGCCAGATCAGCGAACTGCACGGTGACTGGCACCGCGAGAAGGTCCAATTGGTGGGACTGCAGGAAGCCGCCGCGATGCTCGAGCAGGCTGACCATAACTTGCGGCGGCAGGAGGTGGAGATTCGCAAACTTGAAGAGCGCATCGCCCTCTACAAACGTGAAGACAGCGGCCTGCGCTTTACCATCGCCTGCCTGGTGGCATTCGCGGTATTTCAGGCGGGCCTGCTGATCTGGATCATCACCCGCTGACCCGAAGGGTCAGGGATTCAGTCGCGCGCGGAACAACGGCTGGTGTTCCCGGCACTGCCTGGCGCTGAGCATGAATACACCGTGTCCGCCATGCTCGAAGTCCAGCCAGAGGAAATCCACCTCTGGATAAAGCGCTTCGACGTGCGACTGGCTGTTGCCCACTTCCACGATCAGCAAGCCCTTCTCGGTCAGGTGGTCAGCCGCCTCGGCCAGCATCCGCCGCACCAGGTCCAGACCATCATTGCCACAGGCCAGGCCCAGTTCGGGCTCGTGGTGGTATTCAGCCGGCATGTCGGCAAAGTCCTCGGCATCCACATAGGGCGGATTGGATACGATCAGGTCGAAGCGCTGCCCCGGCAGGCCGTCGAAACCATCGCCCTGTACCGTGTAGACGCGCTCTTCCAGGCCGTGGCGCTCGATATTCAGGTTGGCGACTTCCAGGGCGTCAAAGGAAAGGTCAGCGAGCACCACCTCCGCGTGCGCGAACGTATGGGCGCAGGCGATACCGATGCAGCCCGAGCCCGTGCAGAGGTCGAGGACACGCGCCGGGTCCTGGGGCAGCCAGGGTGCAAACTGCTGCTGAATCAGCTCGGCGATGGGCGAACGAGGCACCAGCACCCGTTCGTCGACCAAGAAAGGCATGCCGCAAAACCAGGCCTCGCCCAGCAGGTAGGCGACCGGAACACGCTCGTCGATGCGCCGACGCAGCAGCTCGCGCAGGTGAGCGCATTCGTCCTCTTCAAGGCGACAGTCCAGGTAGCTGTCAGAAATCTCGTAAGGCAAGTGCAGTGCGCCCAACACCAGTTGACGGGCTTCATCCCAGGCGTTGTCGGTGCCATGACCGAAGAACAGGTTCTCAGCATGGAAACGGCTGACAGCCCAGCGGATGTGGTCACGCAGGGTGCGCAGGCGGGATTCGGACACGGCAGCTACCTCGGAAAACGGGCCGAAGATTCTAGCACCCCTACCGTCTTGGAGCAGCCCGCAGGCGCCGACGAACGGACACCCCAAAAACGCCGCACAATCCACCCTGCAGTCCGCGTGGCAGTTGAGCGCCGCGTCCTCGCCGGGCAACTGGACCTTGGCCCATGGTTCACTTATTGCGCCGCAGGGCGGACAATGGTGGCCATGTCGTACCTGGAGATTCGCATGTCCGCCCCGAAATCCATGTTCCAGCTCAGTGGCCGTGGCTATCCGCCGGCCAACCTGAACAATGCCACCCTGGTGATCATCGACGCCCAGGAAGAGTACCGTAGCGGCGTTCTCGCCCTGCCCGGTCTCGATGCCGCCCTCGGCGAGATTGCCAGCCTCCTTGCCGCCGCCCGCGCCATGGGCAGCGCCATCGTCCATGTAAAACACCTCGGTGTACCCGGCGGCATCTTCGATCCCCGTGGAGAGCGTGGAGAGCACTTGCCCGAGGTCGCGCCCCTGCCGGGCGAGATCGTGGTCGAGAAGCGCTTGCCCAACGCATTCGCCGGCACCGACCTGCATGACCGCCTGCAAGCTATCGGGCACCTGGACCTGATCGTCTGCGGATTCATGACCCACTCCAGCATCAGCACCACGGTCCGCGCTGCCAAGGACTATGGTTATCGCTGCACGCTGGTGAGTGCAGCCTGCGCGACCCGCGACCTGCCAACCGTCGACGGCGGCGTTATCAGCGCGGAAGACATGCACCGTGTCGAGGTGATCGCCCTCGCCGACAACTTCGCCAGTGTGGTGCCGCAGGCCAAGGCGCTTATCTAACGAGGCGTCGCAATATCCCGCGACATCCGCGACGGGGTTGACCGGAACCACCGCCAGCTGGCGCCGGTCATACCCCGATCAAGCAAGAGGACGTCCGGATGAAGTTATCCGATGGTTTCGATGCCCGCCGCCTGCGCCCACGCGGCCCAGGCAACTGGCGCTGGCGTTTAGCAGCGGCACTCTCCGCGCTATTGGCCAGCTTCGGTGTACTGCTCGCAATGGCCGGCGCCGCCACCCTCCTTGGCCGCCCGCCCGCCCTCGGCCCCCTCAACGACAGCACGGGTGCAGCGATAGTGCTGTTTCTCTTCGGCCTGCTCTTCCTCTGGATCGGCGTACTCGCCTGGCGCCTCTGCCGACGGTGGTCCCGACGCCGCAGCGGCCTGAGCATGTCACCTCACCTCATGAAGAAACGCGACTGAGCCCCACACGGGGTATTTGGGTAAACTAGCCGCCCTTCGCGGAGGCCAGTATGCAAGACGATACCCACGACAACGCCCAAGTAGACGACGATAGCTCCCTGTTTGCCGAACAGATGCGCGGCGTGAAGCGCATCCGGAACGATCGCGCCGACACTGGCAAGGTACGCGCTGACCACAAACAGCTGGCCAACCGCAGGCAGAACGCCACCCTGAGCGTCGCCAGCGTCAAGGTCGACGGTCTGTCCGATCAGTTCGTCATCGACGTCGGTGCCGAGGACGAGCTGCACTGGGCCCGCGACGGCGTTCAGGAAGGCCAGATGCGCAAACTCAAGCAGGGTCAGATCGGCTTCGACGGCAGCCTCGACCTGCACGGCATGACCGTGGAGAAGGCCCGCGAAACCCTTTGGGATTTCATCGCCGAAGCCACCCGGTTCGAAGTGCGCTGCGTACGCGTCACCCACGGCAAGGCGGCACGCCTGGACGGCAAGCGTCCGCTGATCAAGAGCCACGTCAATACCTGGCTGCGCCAACACCCGCAGGTGCTGGGCTTTACGTCCTGCCTGCCGAAGCACGGCGGAACCGGCGCGGTCTATGTGATGTTGCGCCGAACCATGCTGGACGGCCGCGACGAGTGAAACGCCCGGCTTCGGGACAGGTCTTCAGCGCAACCCACCCTTGCCAGCCGCCCGTTCGCGCCCTACCCTGCGCTTTTGCGTAAATCCCCACAGGAATTTCCATGTCCCTGGAACAGCATTACACCGCGATCCTCGGCCAGCTCGGCGAAGACGTTTCCCGCGAAGGCCTGCTCGATACCCCGAAGCGTGCCGCAAAGGCGATGCAGTACCTCTGCCGCGGCTACCAGCAGACGCTGGAAGAAGTCACCAACGGCGCCCTGTTCAGCTCCGATAACAGCGAAATGGTGCTGGTGAAGAACATCGAGCTGTACTCGCTCTGCGAACACCACCTGCTGCCGTTCATCGGCAAGGCTCACGTGGCCTACATCCCTAACGGCAAGGTGCTGGGCCTGTCCAAGGTCGCCCGAATCGTCGACATGTTCGCGCGCCGCCTGCAGATCCAGGAAAACCTCAGCCGCCAAATCGCCGAGGCCGTTCAGCAGGTCACCGGCGCCCTGGGCGTGGCCGTGGTCATCGAGGCCCAGCACATGTGCATGATGATGCGCGGCGTGGAGAAGCAGAATTCCTCGATGGTCACCTCGGTGATGCTCGGCGAGTTCCGTGAAAACGCCGCCACCCGCAGCGAATTCCTCAGCCTGATCAACAACTGAGTTACCCTCCCCACGAAAGAGCCGGCGCCAGCCGGCTTTTTCGTTTCTGCGTTCTGCACGAAGGCATCCGGGCTAGAAGCTCCTGCCGTCGACCTTCACCACCTTGAGACTGTCCAGAGGGACATCTTCCAGGCAGCGCACGTTCACGGCCGCCATGGGCTTACCCTTGGGATCGCTGGCTTCGCCATAGGGCGCACAGCCGCAGTGGGCGCAGAAATGATGAGCAATATGCATGCGATTGAAGCGGTAGGTGGACAGGTCGGACTCCGGTGTAGAGAGCCTCAACTGTTCTCGCGGTACGAACCAGAGCAGGTAGCCGCGCCGGCTGCACAGCGAGCAATTGCACTCCATGGCCTGTTCCAGGGTGCCCTCGACCTCGAAGGCGATCTTCCCGCAATGGCAACTGCCTCGGTATTTCATGGGCGACACTCCGGATTGCGCTCGTTGGCGGGCTGAAGCGTCCAAATTAGTACAGGCCCGGAAGACCCGCCATCACGAAAAAGCCGGCTTACGCCGGCTTTTTTGCTGCTCAGAGAACCTCAATCGAACATGCCCACATGACACGGATGACTGACCACGCGCTCCATCCAGGCAAGAATCGCCGGATAGCCGGACAGCTCGAAACCGCCTTCGTGGGCCACATGGGTGTATGCGTACAGCGCGATGTCGGCAATGGAGTACTGGTCACACACCAGATACGGCGTGCGCTGCAGCTGCTTCTCCATCACCTTCAAGGCCTTGTGCCCGCGCACCTGGCAAACCTTGTACTCCTCCAGGCGATCTTCCGGCATGCCTTGGTAGAGCTGGATGAAGCGCGCCACGGCCACGTATGGCTCGTGGCTGTACTGCTCGAAGAACTGCCATTGCAACACCTGGGTGCGCAGACGCGGCTCGGCGGGCAGCAGGTCGCTGCCGTGGGCGAGGAAATTCAGGATGGCATTGGATTCCCAGAGGGTGGTGCCGTCTTCCAGCTCCAGCACGGGAATCTTGCCGTTGGGGTTCTTCTCCAGGAACTCGGGGCTCTCGGTCTCGCCCTTGAGGATGTCCACCGGCACCCATTGATAGGGCAGGCCAAGCAGGTTGAGGATCAGCTTGACCTTGTAGCAGTTGCCGGACTTGTAGTCGCCGTAAACCTTGTACATCGTTCCCTCCCCTGTGATCAGGCAGCTTCGGCCGCCAGGGCCTGACGAATGACTCCGGCAAGACGCTTGAGACCTTCACCCAGACGTTCGGGTGCCACGTGGCTGAAGTTCAGGCGCAGATGGCCCGGGTGCTTGTCTGGATCGATGAAAAACGGTTCGCCCGGCATGAAGGCGACGTTCTGCTCCAGTGCAGGCTTGAGCAGGGTGCGGGTGTCCAGCGGTTGTTTCAGCGTCAACCAGAAGAACAATCCGCCCTGGGGAATCTCCCAGGTGGCCAGCTCGCCGAAGTGTTCCTCCAGCTCAGCCTGCATGGAGTCGCGACGCACACGATAGAAATCACGCAGCTCGGCCAAATGCTGGCGGTACTGCTCGGTGCCGAACCATTGCAGTGCCTGCCACTGGCCGATGCGGTTGGTATGCAGGTCGGCAGACTGTTTCAGGCGCAGGAGGTGCGGGAACAGGTCCGGCGTTGCGATCAGGAAGCCCACGCGCAGGCCTGGCAGCAGGGTCTTGGACACGGTACCGGTGTAGATCCAGCTGGCCTTCTTCAGGCGGCTGACGATGGGGGTGGCGCTGCTTTCGTCGAATACCAGCTCACGGTAAGGCTCGTCTTCGATCAGGGTCACGCCGAACTCGTCCAGCAACGCGGCGACCGCGTCACGCTTGGCCTCGCTGTAGCGCGTGCCGGACGGATTCTGGAAAGTCGGAATCAGATACGCGAAGGACGGCTTGTGCTGCTCCAGGCGCTGGCGCAGGGCAGCGATCTCGGGACCGTCGGCTTCCTGGGGTACGGCGATGCAATCGGCACCGAACAGCTGGAATGCCTGCAGGGCCGCCAGATAGGTCGGTGCTTCCAGCAGCACCTCGGTGCCCGGATCGATGAACAGCTTGGAGGCCAGGTCCAGGGTCTGCTGGGAGCCGCTGACAATCAGTACCTGACTCGCCTCGCAGGGCACGCCGAGAGCACGCGCTTCGGCGGCGATGGCTTCACGCAGCGCTGGCTCGCCTTCACTCATGCCGTACTGGCCCATGCTCGCCGGCATCTCGGCCCAGTCCACCTTCGGCAGCATTGGCTCGGCTGGCAAGCCTCCGGCGAAGGACATCACTTCCGGACGCTGGGCGGCGGCAAGGATTTCGCGGATCAGGGAGCTTTTCAGGCGGGCGATGCGTTCAGAGAAGGCCATGGATTGTCACCGGGTGCGGAAGCGAGGAAATTAAGTCAAACTGCTTGACCGAAACTACGACGACCGTCACAGATACGTCAATATGCTTGACCTGAAAAACTCCGCCGTTCAGCAAGCTGCCATGGAAGCGTTCTTCTTCGGCTACCAGGCCTTCACTAGCAAGCCGGACGAAATTCTCGCCCGCCGCGGACTGTCACGAGTGCATCACCGCATCCTGTTCTTCATCGCCAAGTATCCCGGGCTGAGCGTCAAGGAACTGCTTGGCTACCTGGGTGTGACCAAGCAGGCGCTGAACACCCCTCTGCGGCAGCTGATCGAGATGAAGCTGGTGGAGAGCGTCACCGCCATTGATGACAAGCGTAAGCGCCTGCTGGGTTTCACCTTAGAAGGTGCGAAGCTGGAACAGGCCCTGCGCCGGGAACAGGCGCGCCTGTTGCAGCGCGCCTTTGGCGAGGCCGGGGAAGAAGCGGTGCGCGGCTGGTTGGAGGTCAACCAGGCGCTCTGCACCGCAAGACAGAGCGAAGCCGCGGAAGGTTAGGCAGCAGGCTCCAGTTCCCGCGCACCGCGGAAGAACACCAACATCAGTGCCACGTTGCTGGCGATCAGCGGCAGTAGACCGAGCATCATCAACACGACGGTCGCCATCATGATGCCGCCCACCAGGTCCAGCCAGCCCATGACCCGCAAGGCCGGATAGGCGTTCTGCACCTTGAGCAGGCGCACGCCCAACCAGGCGGTCAGGGCGCCGAGCATGGCCACCAGACCGAAGTAGAACAGCATCGGCCAGCCCGGCTGGGTACTGGCATCACCCATCAGAAAGCCCAACACCTCGATCACCAGGCTGCCGATGATCACTGCCCAGACCGGCGGAGCCAGCCCCTCGGCCGAGAATCGCGCCTCGGCGAACAGCTTGAAACGGATCAGCAGGTAGCAACCCAGCAGGGTCAGGGCCACGCCGAACCAGTCGGACAGGTTCGTCATCAGCGGGTCTTCGGTAGCGCCGGCGGCCACAGCAAGTCCGGTCAGAATGAGCGTACTCACCGCACAGACCAGGCTCAGCCAGGCGAGTAGCCTGAGATGGTCGGGCGTCCACCCATTCATCTGCCGAGGTCCTGCTTCTTCCACCAGTTCCACCCGCGGGGCGGCATAGGGGTTCTCATCCATGTGCATGGCTCCAGGCAGCAAAAGCATCACAGTAGCCGCTGATCCGCGGGGTGCCAATCGACTGTAACGCTCAACGCGCGCATTGCTGTATCGGGACGTTGCACGGCGCCTGGCTTTAGTCTGCGGACACAACGACAAGGTGACCGCCATGAGCCTGGAACTGATCTTCGCCTTCATCCTCTTTGCCTTCGTCACCTCCGTGACGCCCGGCCCCAACAACATGATGCTGCTCGCCTCGGGTGTGAACTTCGGCGTGCGCCGTAGCGTGCCGCACATGCTCGGTATCAGTATCGGCTTCATGATCCTGGTGATGGCCGTGGGCCTGGGCCTGTCCCAGGTCTTCCAGCAGGTTCCCGAGCTGTATATCGCACTGCGCTACATCGGCGCCGCCTACCTGCTTTACCTCGCCTGGAAAATCGCCGGCTCGGGCGCCCCGGATGCGGACAGCACTGAAAAACAGCCGAAGCCGTTCACCTTCCTCCAGGCCGCCGCCTTCCAGTGGGTCAACCCCAAGGCCTGGGTCATGGCCATAGGCGCCATCACCACCTACACCCCGCAGGAGAACTTCGTCGTCAACGTGGTGCTGATCGCCGCGCTATTCGCCCTGGTGAATTGCCCCAGCGTCGGACTCTGGACCGTGGCCGGCAGCCTGCTGCGCCGCTGGCTGTCCGAACCGCGCATACTGCGCCGGTTCAACATTGGCATGGCCCTGCTGCTGGTAGCCTCGCTCTACCCTATCCTGGCCGACGCGCACGGAAAGATCTGATGACCCCCACTTCGGAAACCCCGGCAAACCCGCCGCGCCTGCGCCCCCTGGCCGACTCGTCGCCCTCGGCCGTGGTGGCGGGCTTCATCGCCATGCTCACCGGCTACACCAGCTCCCTGGTGCTGATGTTCCAGGCCGGGCAGGCCGCAGGCCTGAGCAATGCGCAGATTTCCTCCTGGATCTGGGCCCTGTCCATCGGCATGGCCCTGACCACTATCGGTCTGTCGCTGCGCTACCGCACGCCCATAGTCGTCGCCTGGTCCACGCCTGGCGCAGCCCTGCTGATCACCAGCCTGCCCGGCGTGAGTTACGGCGAGGCGATCGGCGCCTTCATCGTCTGCGCCGCGCTGCTCGCGCTGGTGGGGTTGACTGGTGGCTTCGAGCGTCTGATGCGGCGCCTGCCCGCCTCGCTGGCCGCCGCCCTGCTGGCCGGCATCCTGTTCAAGATCGGCAGCGAAATCTTCATCGCGGCCCAACATCGCACTGCCCTGGTGCTGGCGATGTTCTTCAGCTACCTGGTGTTCAAGCGCCTGCAACCCCGCTATGCCGTGCTGGTGGCACTGCTGGTGGGCTGCGTGGTGGCGGCTGCGCTGGGTCTGCTGAATTTCAGCGGCTTCGAGTTCGCCCTGGCCGAACCGGTCTGGACGACGCCTGACTTCTCTGTCACGGCGGTGATCAGCATCGGCATTCCGCTGTTTGTCGTCGCCATGGCTTCGCAGAACATCCCCGGCATTGCCGTGCTGCGCGCCGACGGCTACCAGGTGCCGGCTTCGCCGCTGATCTCGGTCACGGGGATCGCCTCACTGCTGCTGGCGCCCTTCGGCTCCCACGGCATCAACCTGGCGGCCATCAGTGCCGCCATCTGCACCGGCCCCCATGCCCACGAGGACCGCAACAAACGTTACACCGCCGCAGTCTGGTGTGGGATCTTCTACGGTATTGCCGGTACCTTTGGCGCGACCCTGGCAGCGCTGTTCGCCGCGCTGCCCAAGGAGCTGGTGCTATCCATCGCCGCCCTGGCGCTGTTCGGTTCCATCAGCAACGGCCTGACTGCCGCCATGCAGGAACCCAAGGAGCGCGAGGCGGCGCTGATCACCTTCATGGTCACCGCCTCGGGCATGACCTTGCTGTCCATAGGCTCGGCCTTCTGGGGCCTGATCGCCGGCGTGCTGACGCTGTTGATCCTCAACTGGGATAGCGGCCGCGATAAATGAAGAAAGGCGCCGATTGGCGCCTTTTTCTTTTGCTCCCGGTGAGCGAATTGAAATCCCCCGCAGCTTCCTCAGATCGCGGTAGCTCCACCATCCACGGCGAGCGCGTGGCCAGTGGTGAAACCGGCCGCATCGCAGCAGAGGTAGAGCACCGCCGCAGCGATTTCCTCCACCTTGCCGATGCGTCCCACCGGGTGCATGGCGGCGGCGAACTCGCCCTTCTTCGGGTCTGCTTCGTAGGCGCGGCGGAACATATCGGTGTCGATCACAGCAGGGCACACGGCATTCACCCGCACCTTCTTCTTCGCATACTCGACGGCCGCCGACTTGGTCAGCCCGATCACGGCATGCTTGGAAGCCGCATAAATGCTCATCTTCGGCGCCGCGCCCAAGCCCGCCACCGAGGCGGTGTTGACGATGGCGCCTCCCCCTTGGGCCAGCAACAGCGGGATCTGGTGCTTCATGCAGAGCCAGACGCCCTTCACGTTGACGCCCATGATGGCGTCGAACTCCGCCTCACTGCCCTCGGCCAACTTACCCTTCTCGATCTCGATACCAGCGTTGTTGAAGGCGTAATCCAGACGGCCATAGGCGGCCACGGTCCCCTCCATCAGCGCCTGGACCTCCGCGTCGCGGGTCACGTCACAGCGGATGAACTGCGCGTCGCCACCGGCGGCACGAATCAGCTCCACCGTGCCTTCACCACCGGCGACATCCACATCGGAAACCACCACCTTCAGGCCCTCGCCGGCGAACGCCAAGGCAGTGGCGCGACCGATACCGTTGGCGGCGCCGGTTACCAGGGCAACCTGACCGGAGAACTTCATGCTCATCTATGCATCCTCGACGGGAATGGAAACTGCGGCGCAGTCTAGTCATTCGCCATTGCCCGGCGTCAGCATCATCAAGGCTCTGGTGGACACACCATGCATCCCACTGATGAAGGCCATACCCCTGAATCATTGATATGGATGACAGCACATTCCGCCCCGCCACCGAACTTGCTACTGCCGCCCTGCGGGACTATCACCAGAGCTTTCCCTTTCGGAGTTCCTGCCATGTCCCAGCTCAACCGCCAGTTCCTCCTCGCCCAGCGACCGGTCGGCCCGGCTACTCGCGACACCTTTTCCTACGTGGAAACCCCGACAGGCGAACCCGCCCTCGGCCAGGTACTGGTGGAGAACCTCTACCTGTCCCTGGACCCGGCCATGCGCGGCTGGATGAATGACGCCCGTTCCTACATTCCCCCCGTCGCGATTGGCGAGGTGATGCGCGCCCTGGGTATTGGCAGGGTGGTGGCGTCCCAGCACCCCGATTACCAGGTAGGCGACCATATCTGTGGCGTGGTGGGTGTGCAGGACTACTTTCTCGGTGAACCGCGCGACTTCCAGAAGGTTGATCCCGGCCAGGCACCGCTGCCGCTCTACCTGTCTGCTCTCGGCATGACCGGCATGACTGCTTACTTCGCCCTGCTCGATGTGGGCCAACCCAAGGCTGGAGAAACCGTGGTGATCTCCGGTGCCGCCGGGGCGGTGGGTGGAGTGGCCGGGCAGATCGCACGGATCAAGGGCTGCCGCGTTGTGGGTATTGCCGGCGGCGCCGACAAATGCCGTTATCTGGTGGAAGAACTGGGCTTCGACGGTGCCATCGACTATAAGGCCGAAAACCTGCACGCCGCGCTCAAGCGCGAATGCCCCAAGGGCGTGGATGTCTACTTCGACAACGTTGGCGGCGATATCCTCGATGCCGTGCTCACCCGCATCAACCGCAAGGCACGCATCGTCATCTGCGGCGCCATCAGCCAGTACAACAACAAGGACGCAGTGAAAGGGCCGGCCAACTACTTGGCGCTGCTGGTGAACCGCGCGCGCATGGAAGGCATGGTGGTGTTCGATTACGCACCGCGCTTCGGCGAGGCGGTCAAGGACATTGCCGGCTGGCTGGCCAGCGGCGAACTGAAGAGCAAAGAGGACGTGGTGAGCGGGCTGGAAACTTTCCCGGAAACCCTGGGCAAGCTGTTCAGCGGTGAGAACTTCGGGAAGCTTGTGCTGAAAGTGCGCTGATCGGCATCAATGGTGCGCTGCCTGCCGGGACAGCGCACCAACGACGTCGACGTCAGGCCAGTTCGGCCACGACGGCGGCCAGGGCTTTGGACGGGTCGGTGGCCTGGCTGATCGGGCGGCCGATGACCAGATAGTCGGAACCGGCATCCAGGGCCTGGCGCGGCGTGAGGATGCGGCGTTGGTCGTCCTGGGCGCTGCCGGCCGGACGGATACCCGGAGTCACCAGTTGCAGGCGCGGATAGGCAGCCTTGAGATCCGTGGCTTCCTGGGCCGAACACACCAGGCCGTCCATGCCGGCCTTGTCGGCCAGGCCTGCCAGGCGCAGCACCTGTTCCTTGGGTTCGATGTCCAGACCGATGCCGGCCAGGTCCTCGCGCTCCATGCTGGTCAGCACGGTCACACCGATCAGCAGTGGTTTGGGCCCGTTGAACTTGTCCAGGGTTTCACGGCAGGCCGCCATCATCCGCAGGCCACCTGAGCAATGGACGTTGACCATCCACACACCCATCTCGGCAGCAGCTTTCACCGCCATGGCCGTCGTATTGGGAATGTCGTGGAATTTCAGGTCGAGGAAGACTTCGAAACCCCGATCACGCAACGTCGAGACGATTTCCGCAGCGCAGCTGGTAAACAGCTCCTTGCCCACCTTGACCCGGCACAGCTTGGGGTCCAACTGGTCGGCCAGCCGCAGGGCAGCGTCACGGGTGGGAAAGTCGAGGGCGACAATGATCGGCGTCTGACAGGCGGACATGGGGAAATCTCATACGAATCGGAAACGGCGCGCATTGTAGCGGAAGCCAACGCGCGCCGCTGCCTTACACGATGTGGTCCAGCGCGAAGGCTGTCATGAATCCGGCCAAGGTAATCAGCCCGGTCCAGGCGTGGGTGCTCTCGAAGGCTTCAGGAAGCAGCGTGTCCACCAGCATGCAAAGCACGGCCCCCGCCGAGAAGCCCAGGGCGAAAGCCAGCCAGGTCGGCGACAGCCCGGCGAACAGCCCAGGCCCGGCCATTGCAGCCAACCCCGACAAAAGCGCGATGACACCCCACAGGCCGAACACTAGCCAGCCGCTGCGCTTTTCCTCGCGCAGGCCGGCGGCGCTGGCCAGCCCTTCGGGCAAGTTGGCAAGGAAAATGGCCACCAGCATCAGCAGGCTGACCTCACCACCGTCCAGCAGGCCCAGTCCCAGGCCAAGGGATTCGGGGATACCGTCCAGGAAGGCACCGACGGCTATCAACAAGGCGACCATGCCGTTTCCACCATTCGCGGCCTTGCTACGGTGATGTTGCTCCAAGTGATCGATGTACTGGTCAGCCAGGACGAACACGATGCCGCCGGCCAGCAAACCGCCCAGAGTCGGCCAGAGTCCGCCAAGACGTTCGGCCTCCGGGATCTGGCCGAAACACAGCGCGGCAATCAGCACCCCACTACCGTAGGCCATGATCGAGGCAACCACCTTTTGCGGCAACTTCACCAGAAAGCCAATGGCTGCTCCGATTAGCAGGCTGCTGGCGGCCAACCAGCCCCACAAGCCAGCCTGAATAGTGACGGGTATCTGCACGAGGTCCTCCTTGATCGATGCACACGGTCCGGCGCGCCGTTTCCACGGCCAGCCTATCGGCCCAACAAGCGTTCCAGCAACCAGCTTGCCGCCGGGCCCAGTCGGCGCTGCCGGGACCAGACCACATCCACCGCCTGGCTGCGCGGCCAACCGGGTACTTGAAGCTCCTTCAAGCGCCCGTTGGCGTAGCCGCTGACCAGCCAGCGCGGCAACTCCGCCCAGCCGAATCCCTGGATGGCCATTTCCAGCAACATCAAGTAGCTCGGCGCCGACCAGCAGCGTCCGCTACTGTCCGGCAAGCCATCGTCAACCGCCACGGCGTCGCCCAGAGTGTTCAGGCGCAACAAGCGCCAGCCGGACAGGTCGCTCACGCGCACATCCACCCGCTGTGCCAGAGGATGGTCAAGGGCCACGAACAGTCCGAAGTCGGCGCGCTCGGCCACCATCGCCGAGCCCAGCTCTGGCGGATAGTTGCCCTGGGCTGCCAGCAACCCCAGCGTGGCGCGCCCCTGCGCAACCAGTTCGATCACGTCGCGATCCTCGGCGATCAGGCACTCGAATTCGAGATCGGGGTAGCGCTGATCCAGCTCAGCCAGGCGTTCCTCGTACTGCGCCGACTGGTAGGCATCCGAAAGCGCGAGGCTGACACGGGGCTCCAATCCTCCAGCGAGTTGAGCCGCCGCATGCTGCAAGCGATCGGATGCCGCAAGAATTGCCTCGACCCGTCCCAGCAGGGCGCGTCCGGCATCGGTCAACCGAGGTTGGCGGCTGCTTCGGTCGAAGAGGGTCAGCCCCAGATCGATTTCCAGCCGCGCAATGGCCTCGCTGACGGTGGACTGGCTTTTGCCCAGCTTTCGCGCGGCGGCGCTGAACGAGCCAAGGGAGACGACCTGGGCAAAGGCTTCAAGTGATTCAGGCGAGTAGTTCATATCGGTTTTCCCGATGGTTTCTAACTTAACCCTATCCCAACAACCGATGAAAATACAGGCCATACGTTCATACGGAACCTGGAGATCGCCATGCCTCGGACCACCACCACCGCCCTGAACAAGTCCTTCAAGGAGCGGGTACTCCACGCCCTGGCGTTCGAGGGCCTGGCCGTCCTGTTGACTGCCCCGGTGCTGTCCCTGGTGCTGGGCAAGTCGCTGGCGCACATGGGCGCGTTGACCCTGATGTTCTCCACTGTGGCGATGCTCTGGAACATGCTCTTCAACAGCATGTTCGACCGGGCCCAGCGGAGCCTCGGCTTCCAGCGCACCCTACCGGTGCGCCTGGCCCACGCCGTGCTGTTCGAACTCGGGCTGATCGTGGTCCTCGTTCCGTTGGCGGCCTGGTGGCTGTCGATCGGACTGGTAGAGGCCTTCCTGCTGGATATCGGCCTGTTGCTGTTCTTCCTGCCTTACACCCTGGCCTTCAACTGGACTTACGACACGCTTCGCGCCCGCCTGCTGGACACCCGGTCGAAGGCGACAGCCGGCTGCGGCGCCCGCTGAACCAGCGGCGACCTCCTTCAGTCGGCGCTGGCAAATCGATGATTCTCGGGAACGTGGAAAGGCGCGCACAATCGAATACAGTAACCCCCCTTTCCGCAGGAGATGATCATGCCCTGGTATGCCTGGCTGATACTGGTTCTGGCCATCGGCTCCATAGTCGGTAGCCTGATGGTGTTGCGCGATACGGCGAAGAAACTGCCGCTGACGGAGGAGCAGCTCAAGCGCATCCGCGAGCGCAATGCCGAGATGGATGCCAAGGACGCCAAGGACCGCTGACCCCGTGCCCGCCCCCGAACAAAGGACCGCTGCATCAGCGCAAGGAAGCGTCATGCCGCTTCACTTGCAACTGCTGTTCCCGCTGATTGTCCTCGCGCTCGGCCAGGGGCTGGGCGGCGTGCAGGTAAGTGCCCTGCTGGCGGGCGTCGCCTTTGCGGGCTGGGTACTCGCCGATCGCCAACTGCCAGCCTGGATCTGGCTGCCAGTCACCCTGCTCTCCTCCGTAGCCCTGGCCGCCCACCTGGTGCCCGGCTTCAGCCCGCTGCCTTTGGGCGAGCCACAGCGCCTGAGCCCCGATGCAGCGCCCTACGCCCTGCGCCTGTCCTGGGACAAGCTGCTGGTGGGTATGACATTACTCGCCTGGTGGCTGGGCCGCCCGACACCGCCGGCACGCTCCGCGCAGCGGGCATGGCTCGCGATACTGGCAACCCTGCTACTGGTACCCGTGCTGGCCATGGCGACTGGCCTGGTCGCTTGGCAACCGAAATGGCCGCCGATGCTATGGGAATGGTTGGCGGTCAATCTGCTGGCCACGGTGCTGGCGGAGGAACTGGTATTTCGTGGACTGCTGCAGCCGCTGCTGGTCGCCAGGCTGGGGGCTCGCAACGGTGTGCTGCTCACCGCTGTGCTCTTTGGCGCCGTCCACCTGCCCTTCGGTCCACTGTTCGCGCTACTGGCGGCGGTAGCTGGACTGGGTTATGGCCTGGCCTTCCATTACAGCGGCCGGCTCGCGGTAGCCGTGGTGCTGCACCTCGGTGTCAATCTCTGCCATCTGCTGTTGCTGAGCTACCCGCTGCGACTGGCCTGACCACGATGCCATAGCGTCCGAAGATCTGTTGCAACTGACCACCAGCGCGCAGCTTGTCCAGCAGGGCCGAAAACTGCGCAGCACTGATGGGGGCATCTGGCCGCAGCAGGGCGTAGTGGTGGTAGCGCTGGTCCAGCCGCTCGCTGACAAGGAAGCTGCCGGCCTGCTCCGGGTTCTGCTCCAGGTAGACGTTGAAATAGGATCGGGTCACCAGCGCGATGTCTGCGCGCTCCCTCAGCAGCATTCTCAGATTGCTGTCGTGGGAGTAGGTGAGCTTCGCGTCGAACTCGCGCTGAAGGAACTCCGGGTCGGCATTGAAGCCCGCGAATCCGTAGTGATAGCCGTTATAGAGCGCAAGCCGCTTGCCGGCCAGCTTGCCGAAGTAGTGCTCGCTGCGCCCGGGCTGCGACTTGGCGACGAAGATCTCCGCGTCTTCCAGCCCAAGGTCAATCCGTGCGCCGGGAATGCCTTGCCAACCCCAGTCGGGATTTTCGAAGACGGCCAAGTCGATCCGCCCGTCCTGGAAGTCCTTGAAGCGCCGCGGAATTGCAGTCGGGCGCACGACGAAACGGTAGTTCGCCTGCAACTCATTGAGCGCCGCGAGCATATCCAGCAGCAAGCCGCTGGCCTCGGCCGATTCGGGTTTGATCACATAGGGTGGAAAATGCGCGCCAGCGACCTGGACGGTCTGCGACGCCATCACGGGCGCTGAAACCAGCAGAACTACGGAGAACCACAAGGCTTTCAGGGACAACCCCCTGCCAACTTCCATCTCTACCGCTGCTCCCTGCAGATACGGCCCTGCGCCGCAGAGTACGTGATTAATGTTTCAGCCACACAGGTTTCCCCGCGCAGGCCGTGACAGAGTTCACATTTACTGTCAGACGTCCTTGATCACGAGCGACAAGGCCTGTTCGGCCAGTTGGTCGAGGCTCATCGGTCCTTCCGGACGGAACCAAGTGGTGGTCCAGCTCAGGGCACCGGTGAGGAAACGCCGCAGGATGAACGGATCAGCGGTGAAGTAGCCCTCGGCCCGCGCCTCGCCCAGCACCTGCAGCCAGATCTGTTCGTAGCTGTCACGCAGTTGGAGGATGTATTCCTGGCTTTCTTCCGACAGCGAACGCCATTCGTACACCAGCACCCCCATGGCTTCGCCGGTACCGCCCATGATCGATTGCAGCTCACAACGAATCAGCGCCAGCACCCGCTCGCGCAGGTCGCTAGCGTCGGCCAGGGAGGCGCGCATCAGCGCCGTGTTGTAGAGGACGGTTTCCTCCATGACCGAACGGAGGATCTCATCCTTGCTTTTGAAGTGATGGAAGATGCTACCGGACTGAATGCCCACGGCACTCGCCAGGTCGCGCACCGTGGTGCGCTCGTAACCCTTGCTGCGGAAGAGGTGGGCGGCGGTCTGCAACAGCTTGCCACGGGCGCTTTCGGGGTCGGTGATCTGACCGCTGGCTACCAGTTCGTGCATCACCGCTTGGGCTTTTTCATCGTCAACGCTCATTGGCATCCCCGCTGCAGTCAGCCACTCCAACTTAAGAATGGTCTGCAAGTCTCTGTCTTGATTAACGAAATCTATGCTGGGTGATGCGCCCAAGCAAGCGCTCGGGCAAAAAAGAACTGAAGCGGCGCTTTTCAACCAAGCGCTTGCTTGGTAGTGTTTGATCCATCACCCAACAGTGCTGCGGAATAATCCAATGACAAGAACCGTACGCATCGGCTGCGCCTCTGCCTTCTGGGGCGACACCTCCACCGCCGCCGCCCAACTGGTGCACGGCGCCACGCTGGATTACCTGGTCTTCGATTACCTGGCGGAGATCACCATGTCGATCATGGCTGGTGCTCGCCTGAAGGACCCGAATGCCGGCTTCGCCACTGACTTCGTCGAGGTCCTGGCCCCCCTGCTGCCAACACTTGCGGAGAAGAAAGTCCGTGTGATCAGTAACGCCGGCGGGGTCAACCCGGTGGCCTGCGCCAGCGCCCTGGCCGCCGCCTGCGAAAAGGCCGGTGTGTCCCTGAAGATCGCCGTGCTGCATGGCGACAACCTGCAGCCCAGGCTGGGCGAACTGGCCAAGTCCGGCATCCGCGAAATGTTCAGCGACGCACCGCTGCCGCCCATGTGCGTTTCGGTGAACGCCTACCTGGGCGCGCCCGGCATAGTGGCCGCCCTGGAACAGGGTGCCGACATCGTGATTACCGGCCGGGTGGTGGACAGCGCAGTGGTCAGTGCCGCCCTCGTTCATGAGTTCCACTGGGCCTGGAGCGATCACGACAAGCTGGCCCAGGCCGCCCTCGCCGGTCACCTGATCGAGTGCGGTGCCCAGTGCACCGGCGGCAACTTCACCGATTGGGAGTCGGTACCGGATTACGAACACATCGGCTTCCCCATCATCGAGGTCGAGGCCGATGGCAGTTTCTGCGTGACCAAGCCGGATGGTTCCGGCGGCCTGGTCACGCCTTTCTCGGTCGGCGAGCAGATGCTCTACGAGATCGGCGACCCACGCGCCTACCTGCTCCCCGACGTGGTCTGCGACTTCACCCGCGTCACCCTGGAGCAAGCCGGCCCGAACCGTGTGCGTGTACTCGGCGCCCGCGGCCTGCCGCCGACACCGCAGTACAAGGTGAGCGCCACCTACCCGGACGGTTTCCGTTGCACGGCCAGCTGCCTGCTGGCCGGCATTGATGCGGTGAGGAAGGCCGAGCGGGTCAGCCGCGCCATCATCGCCAAGACCGAGGAAATCTTCGCCGAACGTGGCTGGGGGCCCTACCGCGAGGTGAACATCGAGCTGCTGGGCAGTGAGGCCACCTACGGCCCCCATGGCCAGCGACAGGACAGCCGCGAGGTGGTGATCAAGATCGCCGTCAGCCACAGCCGCAAGGATGCCCTGGTGCTCTTCTCCCGCGAGATCGCCCAGGCCGCCACCGGCATGGCGCCGGGCCTGACCGGCATCGTTGGCGGCCGACCCACGGTCTACCCGGTGATCCGCCTGTTTTCCTTCCTGGTGGACAAATCCACCTGCCACCTGGACGTGGAAATGGACGGGCAGCGCCGCCCCTGCGACCTGCCAAACGTGGAAGGCTTCGACGTCGCCGCCCTCGCCGACGACCTTCAACCGCCTGCCGCCGATGGCCAGGCCAGTGCCAGCGTGCCTCTGGTGAAACTGGCGGTGGCGCGCTCGGGCGACAAGGGCAACCACAGCAATATCGGCGTGATGGCGCGCAAGGCGGAGTACCTGCCCTGGATCGCCGAAGCCCTGACGCCGGAAGCGGTGGTCGACTGGATGGGCCATGTGCTCGACCCACAACTAGGCCGCGTCGCGCGCTGGTACCTGCCGGGCAGCCATAGCCTGAACTTCCTGCTGGAAAACGCCTTGGGTGGTGGCGGTGTCGCCAGCCTGCGTATCGACCCGCAAGGCAAGGCCTTCGCCCAGCAACTCCTGGAATTCCCGGTGCCGGTGCCCCAGGCCCTGGCCGACAGCCTCTGAGGACGCAATCCATGGCATACGATTCGGTATTCAAGCCCGGCCTGTTCAGCGGCCAGACCATCATGGTCACCGGCGGCGGCAGCGGCATCGGCCGTTGCACCGCCCATGAGCTGGCGGCCCTCGGCGCCCACGTGGTGCTGGTCGGCCGCAAGCCGGAGAAGCTGGAAAAGACAGCCGGCGAGATCATCGAAGACGGCGGCAGCGCCAGCTGGCAGGCCTGCGATATTCGCGACGAAGAAGCGGTGAAGGCGATGGTCGCTGCCGTGCTCACCGAGCGCGGCGCCATCCACCACCTGGTCAACAACGCCGGCGGCCAATACCCCGCCCCGCTCGCCTCGATCAGCCAGAAAGGCTTCGAAACCGTGGTGCGTACCAACCTGGTGGGCGGCTTCCTGGTAGCCCGCGAGGTGTTCAACCAGGCCATGAGCAAAGCCGGCGGCAGCATCGTCAACATGCTTGCCGACATGTGGGGTGGCATGCCCGGCATGGGCCATTCCGGCGCCGCCCGCGCCGGCATGGAGAACTTCACCAAGACCGCCTCCATCGAGTGGGGCTACGCCGGGGTGCGGGTCAATGCCGTGGCACCGGGCTGGATCGCCTCCAGCGGCATGGACACCTACGAAGGCGCCTTCAAGGCCATCATCCCCACCCTGCGCGAGCACGTGCCGCTCAAGCGCATCGGTAGCGAATCGGAAGTGGCCGCCGCCATCGTCTTCCTGCTCTCCCCCGGCGCCGCCTTCATTAGCGGCAACACCATTCGCATCGACGGTGCCGCCAGCCAGGGCAGCCGCGCCTTCCCGCTGGCCAAGGCCAAGCCCGGCCAGAGCAAGGCCTACAACGGCTTCCACCGGGCATACCTGCCCGACGTGCTGAAGGACCAGGAATGATGGCCGTGATCCAATCCGAACTCGACGCCCTGGGCGAAGACTTCGCCAGAAACCGCGACGCCATGCTCGCCGCCATCGCCAGCTTCCGCGAGATCGAACAGAAGGTGCTGGACAAGGCGGCCGAGGCCAAGCCGAAGTTCGAGAAGCGCGGCCAACTCCTGCCCCGCGAGCGCCTGAACCTGCTGCTGGACCCGGGCAGCCCTTTCCTCGAACTCTGCTCTCTGGCCGGCTACAAGCTGCACGATGACAAGGACGGCACCCAGGCCGGCGGCGGCATCATCGCCGGCATCGGCTACATCGCAGGCACCCGCTGCCTGATCAGTGCCAGCAACAGCGCCATCAAGGGCGGCACCATCTCCCCCACCGGGCTGAAGAAGACGCTGCGCCTGCAGCAGATCGCCATGGAAAACAAGCTGCCGATGGTGGCGTTGACCGAAAGCGGCGGCGCCAACCTCAACTACGCGGCGGAAATCTTTGTCGAGGGCGCCCGCGGCTTCGCCAATCAGGCACGGATCTCCGCCATGGGTATCCCCCAGGTCACGGTGGTGCATGGCTCCAGTACTGCTGGTGGCGCCTATCAGCCCGGACTGTCGGACTACGTGATCGTGGTGCGCGGCAAGGCCAAGATGTTCCTCGCCGGCCCTCCCCTGCTCAAGGCGGCTACGGGTGAAGTGGCCACAGACGAAGCACTGGGTGGCGCCGAGATGCATGCTCAAGTGGCCGGTACTGCCGAATACCTGGCGGAGAATGACGCCGATGGCCTGCGCCTGGCCCGTGACATCCTCGCCATGCTGCCCTGGAACGCCCAACTGCCAGTCCGCGCCAAACCCGAGTGGCGCGAACCGCTGTACAGCACCGAAGAGCTGCTGGGCGTGGTCCCGGCCGATCCGAAGAAACCCTACGACGTGCGCGAGATCATCGCCCGCATCGCCGATGGCTCGGAGTTCCTCGACTTCAAGAACGAGTTCGACAGCCAGACTGTCTGCGGCCACCTGCGCATCGAAGGCCGGCCCTGCGGTCTGATCGGTAACAACGGCCCGATCACGCCGCAGGGTGCGTCCAAGGCAGCGCAGTTCATCCAGCTGTGCGAACAGGCCAACGTGCCGCTGCTGTTCCTGCACAACACCACCGGTTTCATGGTCGGCACCGAATCCGAACAGTTGGGCGTGATCAAGCACGGTTCGAAGATGATCCAGGCCGTTGCCAATGCCCGCGTACCCAAACTCACCCTGGTCGTGGGCGGTTCCTACGGCGCCGGCAACTACGCCATGTGTGGCCGGGGTCTGGACCCACGCTTCATCTTCGCCTGGCCCAACAGCCGCACGGCCGTGATGGGCGGCGCCCAGGCCGGCAAGGTGCTGCGCATCGTCACCGAGGAGAAGCATGCCAAGGAGGGCAAGGAGCCCGACCCGAAGATGCTCGACATGCTGGAGCAAGTGACCGCACAGAAGCTCGACAGTCAGTCCACCGCACTCTACGGAACCGCCAACCTCTGGGATGACGGCCTGATCGACCCCCGTGACAGCCGCCGGCTGCTGGGCTATCTGCTGGATATCTGCGCGGAGGCCGACGCCCGCCCGCTCAAGGCCAACAGCTTCGGCGTGGCCCGGTTCTGATGATTCGATAAGGAGAACAACACATGATCTTCACCCAGGAACACGAAGAACTTCGCCGCACGGTGCGCAATTTTGTCGACAGGGAGATCAACCCCCATGTCGACCAGTGGGAAAAGGAAGGCCGCTTCCCGATCCACGATATCTTCAAGAAGGCCGGCGAGCTGGGCCTGCTGGGCATTTCCAAGCCGGAAAAGTTCGGCGGCATGGGCCTGGACTACAGCTACTCGATCGTCGCAGCCGAAGAGTTCGGCACCATCCACTGCGGCGGCATTCCCATGGCCATCGGCGTGCAGACCGACATGTGCACCCCTGCCCTCGCCCGCTTCGGCTCGGATGAACTGCGCGAGGAGTTCCTGCGCCCGTCCATCACCGGCGAAATGGTCGGCTGCATCGGAGTCTCTGAAGTAGGTGCCGGTTCAGACGTGGCGGGCATGAAGACCAGCGCCCGCAAGGACGGCGACGACTACGTGATCAACGGCAGCAAGATGTGGATCACCAACTCCCCCAGCGCCGACTTCATCTGCCTGCTGGCCAACACCTCGGACGACAAGCCCCACGTCAACAAGTCGCTGATCATGGTGCCAATGAACACCCCCGGCATCACCCTCAGTGCCCATCTGGACAAACTCGGCATGCGCAGCTCCGAGACTGCCCAGGTGTTCTTCGACAACGTCCGTGTGCCGCAGCGCTACCGCATCGGCCACGAGGGCGCCGGCTTCATGATGCAGATGCTGCAATTCCAGGAGGAACGCATGTTCGGCGCGGCCAACATGATCAAGGGCCTGGAGCACTGCGTGGACGTCACCATCGACTACTGCAAGGAGCGCAAGACCTTCGGCAATCCGCTGATCGACAACCAGGTGATCCACTTCCGCCTGGCCGAGCTGATGACCGAAATCGAAGCCCTGCGCGCCCTGGTCTACCAGGCTGTCGAGCTCTACGTCAGCGGCAAGGACGTCACCCGTCTCGCCTCCATGGCCAAGCTCAAGGCCGGTCGCCTCGGCCGCGAAGTCACCGACGCCTGCCTGCAGTACTGGGGCGGCATGGGCTTCATGTGGGACAACCACGTCTCCCGCGCCTACCGCGATACGCGACTGGTCTCCATCGGCGGCGGCGCCGACGAAATCATGCTCGGCATCATCTGCAAGCTGATGGGCATCCTGCCGGGCAAGAAAAAGGGCTGAAGGCCCGCAGGATGGGTGGAGGCGCACAGCGCCGATACCCATCGCACCCATGATGGGTATCGCTCCGCACCCCCCATCCTACAGCCCACGGACGAACGAACGAGGACAGCGGCATGAGTGGATTGCCGAACTGCAAAACCCTGCTGCTGGAACAGGCCGGTGGCGTACTGCATGTCACCCTGAACCGGCCAGACAGCCGCAACGCCATGAGCCTGGCCATGGTCGAGGAACTGCGCGAGGTGCTGGCCGTGACGCGCAACGACGCCAATGTGCGTGCCTTGGTGCTGCGCGGTGCGGGTGGCCACTTCTGCGCCGGGGGCGACATCAAGGACATGGCCAGCGCGCGGGCGACCGGCAGTGCAGCCTACCAGGCCTTGAACCGCGCCTTCGGCCGCCTGCTGGAGGAAGCCCAGGCACAACCCCAGGTGGTGATTGCGGTGTTGGAAGGCGCAGTGCTCGGTGGTGGTTTCGGCCTGGCCTGCGTCTCGGATATCGCCATTACCCTGCAAGGCGCCCAGTTCGGCCTGCCGGAAACCAGCCTCGGCGTGTTGCCGGCACAGATCGCACCGTTCGTGGTCAAGCGCATCGGCCTGACCCAAACCCGCCGTCTGGCCCTGACCGCCGCGCGATTTGACGGCACCGAAGCCCTGCGCCTGGGCCTGGTGCACTTCGCCGAGGCCGATAGCGCCGCCCTGGAGCAGCGCCTGGCTGAAAGCCTTGAGCAGGTTCGCCGCTGCGCGCCTGGCGCCAACGCTCGGACCAAGGCCCTGCTGCTGGCCACTGAAAGCGAGCCCATCGGCCCGCTGCTGGACAGCGCTGCAGAGCAGTTCGCCCTGGCCGTCACCGGCGCCGAAGGCACCGAGGGCACCCTGGCCTTCGTGCAAAAACGCAAACCCAGCTGGGCCGAGTAACCAGCGCCCACACCGAACAGTCCCCTCTCCCTTCAGGGAGAGGGTTGGGGAGAGGGAAACAGTCCATGCCCAGCTTCAACAAGATCCTGATTGCCAACCGCGGCGAGATTGCCTGCCGAGTAATGCGCACCGCCCAAGCGCTCGGCTACCGCACGGTAGCGGTCTACAGCGAGGCCGACGCTGATGCGCGCCATGTGCAGTTGGCGGACGAAGCGGTTTGCATTGGCCCGGCTCCGGTCGGTCAGTCGTACCTGTCGATCAACGCCATCATCGGTGCCGCACAGAAGACCGGCGCCGACGCCATTCACCCCGGCTACGGCTTCCTCTCCGAGAACGCCGACTTCGCCCGTGCCTGCGAGGCTGCCGGCATCAGTTTCATCGGCCCGACGGTGGAAGCCATCCACCTGATGGGCAGCAAGCGTCTCTCCAAACTGGCCATGCTGGAGGCCGGCGTGCCCTGCATTCCCGGCTACGAAGGCGCCGAACAGGACGACAGCACCCTGGCACGCGAGGCCGAGCGCATCGGCTATCCGCTGATGATCAAGGCCAGCGCCGGTGGCGGCGGACGCGGCATGCGCCTGGTGAAGGGCCCTGGAGAACTGGCCACACAACTTCGTACCGCCCGCTCGGAAGCACAGAACGCCTTCGGCAGCGCCGAGCTGATTCTGGAGAAGGCCGTCGTGCAGCCGCGCCACGTGGAAATCCAGGTGTTCGGTGACCAGCAGGGCAACCTGGTCTATCTCGGCGAACGCGATTGCTCCGTGCAGCGCCGCCACCAGAAAGTCATCGAAGAAGCCCCCTGCCCGGTCATGACCCCCGCGTTGCGTCAGGCGATGGGCAAGGCTGCAGTCGAAGCCGCGCGCACCGTCAACTACGTCGGCGCGGGTACGGTGGAGTTCCTGCTGGATGCCAGCGGCGACTTCTACTTCCTGGAAATGAACACCCGCCTGCAGGTAGAGCACCCGGTCACCGAGCTGATCACCGGCCAGGACCTGGTCGCGTGGCAGATCCGCGTCGCCGAAGGCCGGCCGTTGCCACTGCAGCAGGATGAAATCCGCCTGGACGGCCACGCCATCGAGGTTCGCCTCTATGCCGAGGACCCCGCTGCTGACTTCTTGCCCCAGACCGGCAGTGTGCTGCGGTGGGAGCCGGCGGAGCTTCCCGACATTCGCATCGATCACGGGCTGGAGGAAGGCCAGTCCGTTACGCCGTTCTACGACCCCATGCTGGCCAAGGTCATCGCCTGGGGAGCCACCCGCGACGAAGCCCGACGCAAACTGGCGCGGGCGGTGGAGGACTGCGTATTGCTGGGCGTCAAGGCTAACCAGCGCTTCCTTGCCAACCTGCTCAAGCACCCGAGCTTTGCCGCCGGTAACGCAACCACGGCCTTCATCGGCGAACAATTCAGCAACGATGCCAGCCTGAGCAGCCAACCCGCCTCGCCGGGCGAACTCGCCATCGCTGCTACGCTGCTCTACCAGGCCTCAGCATCGGCCAGCGCCCACCAGGGCGGGCTGGCAGGCTGGCGCAGCTCCGGCAACGCTCCTTGGCGCCTGGTGCTGCGTCACGGCGAGCAGAAGCACGAAGTGGAGCTGTCGATACAGGAGTCCGGCGTGCAGCCACGACTGCTGGCCAACGTGGGCGAGTCTGAAATCGCCATCCGTCTGCTGCGTACCGATGGTCGCTGGGCGGTGGTGGAACTGGACGGCATCCGCCGCCGTGTTGCCTACCATCAACAGGCACAGCAACTCTGGCTCTTCGGCCGCAACGGCAACCTGGAACTTCAGGACATCACCCACGAGCCGGCCGGTGGCCAGTCTGGTGCTGGCTCGGGCACGGTCAAGGCACCGATGGACGGCGCCATCGTCGAGGTGCTGGTAAGTGAAGGCGAACGGGTCAGCAAGGGCCAGCTGCTGGTAGTCCTGGAAGCCATGAAGATGGAGCACCCGCTTAAAGCCGGCGTGGACGGGGTAATCCGCCGTGTCCAGGTCACCCGCGGCGACCAGGTCAAGAGCCGTCAGTTGCTGGTGGAAGTCGAAGAAGCCTGACGCCCGCGCCTTGTAGGGGCGAATTCATTCGCCAAGGGCCGCAACGCGGCCCCCAGGAACCACAACAATCAGGAGAACGCGCATGTCACTGTCCGGCAAAACCCTGTTCATCACTGGCGCCAGCCGCGGCATAGGCCGCGAGATCGCGCTGCGCGCCGCGGTCGACGGCGCGAACATCGTCATCGCCTCCAAGAGCGCGGAAGCCCATCCCAAGCTCGCGGGTACCATCTTCAGCGTGGCAGATGAAGTGGAGGCCGCCGGCGGCAAAGCCCTGCCCCTGCAGCTGGACGTGCGCGACGAGAACGCAGTGCGTGAGGCCATGGCCACGGCCGCCGAGCACTTCGGTGGCATCGACGCCCTGGTCAACAACGCCGGGGCCATCCGCCTCACTGGCGTCGAGCACCTGGAACCCAAACGCTTCGACCTGATGTATCAGATCAACACCCGCGCGGTGATGGTCTGCAGCCAGGCCGCCCTGCCCTACCTGAAGCAAAGCGCCAGCGGCCATATTCTCAACCTTTCGCCGCCGCTCAACCTGGCACCGAGGTGGTTCGCCCAGCACGGCCCCTACACCATCACCAAGTACGGCATGAGCATGCTCAGCATCGGCATGAGCGATGAGTTCAAGAAGTACGGCATCAGCGTCAACTCGCTATGGCCCAAAACCATCATCGCCACCGCCGCCATCGAGTTCGAGCTGGGTGGCCGTGACGCCTTCAAGCGCGCCCGCACCCCCGCCATCATGGCAGACGCGGCCCACGCCATTCTGTCCAGCACCGACCGCAGCATTACCGGCCGCCTGCTGATCGACGAAGAGCTGCTGCGCGAACAGGGCCAGACCGAGTTCGAGCAATACCGCTACGACCCGCAAGGCGGCTCGCTGGTGCCGGACCTGTTCCTGGATTGAGAACACCCCCGGTTGGCGGAACACACCTGTAGGGGCGAATTCATTGGCCCTTACAGAGAATCTCTCCCCCTGCGCTGATTTGCCCATCTGCCTTCATCCCGCCGCGCCAGGGTCATGGTGGGGTTTGGCCGCCCGTTCTAGAGTCAGGAAAACGCCTGCGTACAACAACGACAACACGCGAGAATCATGAGCCAAGCCGAACTGATCTCCCCGCTGAGTTTCATCGCCCGGCTGCCGGCCAACCTGCCACGCCTGCCGCGCATGCTGCTGGGCCTCTACTACACCGGCATCCGTAACCGCGAGAAGGCGCTTTCCCTGGGCTGGGCCCTGGAGCGCGCAGCACGGTTGTATCCGCAGCGTCCGGCGGTAATCGACGAGCAGCGACGGCTCAGCTATGCCGAGTTCAATGCCTGGAGCAACCGCCTGGCCTATGCCCTGAAGGCCGAAGGTGTGGTCCATGGCAGCGTGGTGGCGGTAATGCTGGAGAACCGCATCGAAGTGTTGGCAGTGCTCGGGGCCCTGACCAAACTGGGGGCCATCGCCGCAATGGTGAACACCACCCAGCGCGGCAAGGTGCTGAGCCACAGCCTCACGCTGGTGAGGGCCCGGCATTTCGTAGTGGGCGAGGAGCTGCGTGGCGCCTTCGACGACGTTCGCGACGAGCTGGACGATGCCCGTCGCTGCTACTGGGTAGCCGACAGTGACAGCCTGACCGAACCGGGTGACGCTCCGCCTGGCTGGCAGAATCTGATGCGCCTCGCCATGGGCCAGTCCAGCGACAACCCGGCGGAAACCGGCCAGGTGCGCCTCAAGGACGCCTGCTTCTACATTTACACCTCGGGTACCACCGGCATGCCCAAGGCCTCCATCCTCAGCCACGGCAAGTGGATCAAAGCCTACGGTGGCTTCGGTCACTCGGGCCTGGGCCTTGGTGAGAACGATGTTTTCTACCTGACGCTTCCCTGCTACCACAACAACGCGGTCACCGTGAGTTGGGCCTCAGTACTGGCCGGTGGCGCCGCCATCGCCCTGCGCCGGAAGTTCTCCGCGAGCAATTTCTGGAAGGATGTGGCGCGCTACCAGGCCACCTGCTTCGGCTACATCGGCGAGCTGTGCCGCTACCTGTTGAACCAGCCCCCCTGCCCCGAGGAGCAGGGCAACAGCCTTTCCTGCATGATCGGCAATGGCCTGCGCCCATCGATCTGGGCCGAGTTCAAGGCGCGCTTCGGCGTCGAGCGCGTAATGGAGTTCTACGCCTCCAGCGAAGGCAACATTGGTTTCACCAATGTGTTCAATTTCGACAATACGGTGGGGTTCTCCCCGGCGACCTTCGCCATCGTCCACTACGACCTGGAAAACGACCGCCCCCTGCGCGACCACCGAGGCTTCCTCCAGGAAGTGGCCAAGGGCGAGTCGGGCCTGCTGATCAGCGAGATCAGCCCGAAATGGCCCTTCGACGGCTACACCGACCCCGCCAAGAGCGAGGCGGCAATCCTGCGTGACGTGTTCAAGAAAGGCGATGCCTGGTTCAACACCGGCGACCTGATGCGCGGCATTGGCTGCAAGCACGCGCAATTCGTCGACCGCCTCGGCGATACCTTCCGCTGGAAAGGCGAGAACGTCTCGACCACCGAGGTGGAGAACGCACTGGGTGCCTTCCCCGGCGTGGAGGATGCTGTGGTCTATGGCGTGGAAATCCCCGGCACCAACGGACGCTGTGGCATGGCCGCGCTGCGCCTGGCCAGCGGCGCGCAGCTGGATCGCCAGGCCCTGGCCGAGCACCTGGACCGCGAGCTACCGGCCTATGCCTCGCCACTGTTCGTGCGCCTCCTGGATGAGGTAGAGACCACGGGCACCTTCAAGTACAAGAAGACAGACCTGAAGAAGCAGGCATACGACCCGGAAGCGGTGAACGCCCCCCTCTTCGCGCGCCTGCCCGGCGACCCGGGATTCCGCCCGCTGGACGGCAGCCTGTACGAGGCGATTCAGCGTGGGGAGTATCGGTTCTGAAGTGGGTGCAGGGCGCTTGCAAGGTGGCAGGTACGAATAGCCCTGCCCGTTTGGTTATCGCTTCACTCAACTCATCGTGTGGCTGGGCACACTGCCCGGCTTATAAGCCCGCTCTAGCGCTTGAACTCAAACTGCAGTTCGGCGCCTTCCACGGAGCGCCAGTAGTCGTCTTCCCGTTCGTTGGTGATCAGCTTGCCGTTGAGCTGGAACGGACTTTCCGGGGCGGGCTTCTCCACGAACATCTGAGGTAACAGCGGCTGTTCCGACAGCGCGTCGATCACATCGCCCGGCTCTAACTGATCAGCCAGATCCCTGGGCAGACTGAGATCGAGCTTGGCCTTGGGCACCGGTGCCACGGCAGTCGCGCCTAGTGGCGGCTTCTTGGGTTGTGCCGGGGCGGGAGGCGGCGGCAGGGGTTTCGGGGGCGGCGCCGGCGGTGGCGGAACAGGCTTTTGCAGAGGCGCAGGCATGACCGGCGCAGCCGGCGCCGGAGTCGAGGGGGTCGACTCCGGGCTGGCAGAGATGGGCGGCGGCGCGGGCGGCGACTTGGGCTGCGACGGCGCGTCCTTGTCGCACGCCGCGAGCAACGTCAGTGCCAGACCGGCACAAAGCAGATGAATGGAACGCATGAAGGCTCTAGCAGAGGCAGTGATCGCGCCATGCTCCACCTTCGCCCTAACGCTGGCAAGCCTGGCGCGACGGATTTCAGCGGTCACGCTCCAGCTGTCGCAGTTCGGCGGCGATGTCACGTTGCGGATAGCGGGCCTGCAGCTCACCCAGCAGTTTGTGCGCCTCCTCGCGTCTGCCTGCCGCATTGAGTTCCAGCACACGACGCAGACTCGCTTCCGGTTCGGGGAGCCGCGCAGCTTTTGCCAGTTCCTCTTTGGGGGCGGATTCATCCAGATGCAAAGGTTCTGCCTGACGCGCCTCGACCTCGGCGCTGCTGTCAGCCATGGCAGAGGCTTTCTTCTCCGCCTGAGGAGGACTGGCCAGGGTGGCCGGTGCCGCCCGGGACATCGGCGCTGCCGCCGGAGCTGGCGCGGAATACGGCGCGGCACCGGCAGGGGGCGCATCGAAGCGCTGCTCGGCCTCATCCTGGGTGCGCAAGGTCAGGCTCAAGCCAATGCCCAGTGTGGCGAAACCGGCTAAGGCGACCGCCCAGCGTTGCCGGCCTCCGGCACCGAACAACCAGGCATGCAAGCGCTCACCGAGGGATGGGCTGCGCCCTGGCCGATTCTGCGCCGCCTGGGCTGCCGCCGCCGCTAGGATGCGCTGGTCCAGTGCCGCCGACGGTTCGTCGTGGCTGTGGCAGCGGTAGTGTTCGAGCAGTTTCCGTTCCATGGCGTCCGACTTGTGCGGGTCTTGGTTCATGTGGATACCTCCTCGGCCGCGTCCGGGTCGGCCAGCAGCCGACGCAACTTCAGCAGGGCGTAGCGCAGACGGCTCTTCACCGTCTCGGCCGGCGTGCGGGTGAGTTCGGCGATCTCGGTCAGCTCGAGGTCACCATGGGCGCGCAGCAGGAACACCTCGCGCTGCTCGCCCGGCAGTTCGTCCAGGGCCGCGCGCAGGCGCAGCTGATCCTGGCTGAGGGAAAGCTCCCGCTCCGGATCAGGACTGCTGCCGTACAAGGCGTCGCCGTGCAGGGCTTCGTCGAAGGCTTCCTCGCGGCCCTGCAAACGGCCGTGTTTGCGCCAATGGTCGATCAGGCGATTGCGGGCGATCTGGTAGAGCCAGGTCTTGAAGCTTGCCTGGCCACGCTGCTCGGACTCGCTGCGGATCAGGTTGAGCCAGGTTTCCTGGAAGATCTCCTCGGCCAGGGCACCATCGCCGCAAAGCCCGCAGAGAAAACGGTAAAGGCCCAGGCGATGGCGGGCGTAGAGCACGCCAAAGGCCTGGGCATCGCCGTTACGGTAACGCCGCAGCAAAGCGGCGTCGTCAAACGTGAGAGTCGCGTTCACGTCATTCCTTCCGCGAGTGGGATGGGGCAGGAGTTTGCAAGCTTTGCGCGAGTTCCACCAGTTGCACGAACTCGCCACGCAGGCCGAAGCGGTCGTCGCCCCGAGCGCTCCGAGCGAGACCGGCGCTGTCGGTCAGACTGAAAGACCCAGTGTACTGACCGCCCTTGAGCTGTTGGGCGAAGGCTGCCACCGCGGCGGTAAAGCGAAGATCCTCACTGGCCTCGTCGAGACCAACAACCTTGTCGGCGCCAATGGGACGCTCCAGCAGTCGGCTCTGCTCCGCACCTGGCGCCTTGTAGCGTACCCGCAGCCAGGCCAGCTCACCGACCGTGCCCTCGGTCTTGGCGACCGGCTGGTAACGCAGTGGTTCCAGCCAACCTTTGGAGCCGGTGGGTACGATCTCGTACAACGCTGTGATGGTGTGGCCGGCGCCAATCTCGCCAGCATCAACCTTGTCGTTGCTGAAGTCTTCACGCTTGAGCGCGCGATTCTCGTAGCCCAGCAGGCGGTACTCGCTGACCTTGGCCGGGTTGAACTCCAGTTGCAGTTTCACGTCCTTGGCGACTACCGACAACGTGGAGCCAAGCTGGTCCACCAGCACCTTGCGCGCCTCACGCAGGTTGTCGATGTAGGCGTAGTTGCCGTCACCTGCATCGGCCAGTTGCTCCATCAGCCGCTCGTTGTAGTTGTCCATGCCGAAGCCCAGGGTCGTCAGTGACACCCCACCCTTGCGCTTCTGCGCGGCGAGTTGCTTGAGGGTCTCGAAGTCGCTGATTCCGACGTTGAAGTCGCCGTCGGTCGCCAGCAGGATGCGGTTGATGCCATTAGGGATCAGGGCTTTCTGCGCTTCGGCGTAGGCCAGCTGGATGCCTGATTCGCCAGCCGTGGAGCCACCCGCGCTGAGTTGCTCGATGGCGGCGCGAATCCTGGCTTTCTCGCTGCCTGGCGTAGATCCAAGCACCACGCTCGCCTCCCCGGCGTAGGTGACCAGGGATACCCTGTCCTGCGGACGCAGCTGATCCACCAGCAGCTTGAGGGTGCCCTGCACCATGGGCAGCCCCTCGCGACGGTCCATCGAGCCGGAGACATCCACCAGGAACACCAGGTTGGCCGGCGGCAGTTGTTCGATGCTGCTGTCAGAGGCCTTGATCGCCACGCGCAACAGCCGAGTCTGCGGATTCCAAGGAGTCTGCGTCAGTTCGATACCTATGCCGAAGGGCACGTCGCCTTCCGGCAGCGGATAGCTGTATGGGAAGTAGTTGACCATCTCTTCCAGCCGCACGGCATCGGCCGGAGGTAGTTGGCCGCCATTGAGGAAGCGCCGTACGTTGGCGTAGCTGCCGGTGTCGACATCGATGCTGAAGGTGGAGACCGGCTCACTGGCGACGGCATGCACCGGGTTGTCGGCGAGGTGCTGGTACTGCTCGCGCGGTACATCGCGGTAGCCAGGTTGCAGTGCATCCGCCATGGGCGCTGGCGCGATCATGGGCATCTGCCGTGCTTCGGCGGCGTAGTCGGAACGTTTGGCCAGGGAAGCCGGCGCACGGCTCTTAGCCTCCTCCTTCAGCACAAGCTCAGGCTGGGCCAGCACGGGCGGAGGTGGAGCCTCATCGACCTTGCCGGTGGCCGGCGCCGACGCATCCTGGGCACTGCAGGCAGCCAGGGCTAGCAGCAGGCCGGTGGTGAAGCCCGCGCCCAAGGGTTGTTGCTGAAGGAAGTTACGGCTGGACATGGTCGCCTCCTGAGTACGAATGAGCCATTCGCACCAGTAGACGTAGGCGTCCTGCAAGAGGGGTTAAGCCTTCAAGAAAAATCAGCTTCAGAAGGCCGGTTACAGGCCGGCCTCCTGGCAGAGCTGCTTGGCGAGCATACCGAGGGTCATGATGGCGCGCTCGGCTTCGCGGTTCCACGGGATGCCACAGTTCAGCCGCACACAGTGGTTGAACTGCTCGGTATTACTGAAGATCAGACCCGGCGCGATGCTGATGCCCTGCTGCAGGGCGCGCACGTGCAGATCCTTGGTGTTCACCTTCGCCGGCAGGCTGATCCAGAGAATGAAGCCGCCGTTGGGACGCGTAATCTGGGTGCCTTCGGGGAAATACTGCTGCACCCCCAACTGGAAGGCCGTGAGGTTCTTCCGGTATTCCTGGCGGATGTAGCGCAGGTGCCGGTCGTATCCGCCATTTTCCAGATAGGCCGCCACACCCATCTGGGTGACGCTGCACGCCGAATGGGTGCTGAATGTCTGCAGGCGCTGGATTTCCGCCTGGTACTTGCCGGCGATCATCCAGCCAATGCGCACGCCAGGCGACAGGGTCTTGGAGAAGCTGGAGCAGTAGATCACCCGGTCGTCCAGGTCATAGGCCTTGATCGCCTTGGAAGGCCCCTGGTCGAACATTAGTTCGCCGTAGATATCGTCTTCGATGATCTGGATGTCGAAGTCGGAGGACAGGCGCAACAGTTGTTTCTGCCGCTCCTCGGGAATGGTGCCACCCAGGGGATTGCTCAGCCGCGCGGTCAGCACCAGGGCCTTGATCGGCCACTGGTTGGCGGCCAACTGCAGGGCTTCCAGGCTGATGCCGGTGGTGGGGTCGCTGGGAATCTCGATCACTTTCAGGCCGAGCAGGTCGGCCAACTGCAGCAGGCCGTAGTAGGTCGGAGACTCGGTAGCGATCAGGTCACCTGGCCGGGTCAGCACCCGCAGGCTCATCTGCAGCGCATCCACGCAACCGTGGGTGATCACCACTTCGCTCGGGTCTACCACAACACCGGCATCGCGCATGCGGATCGCCACCTGGCGCCGCAGCGGTTCGAAACCGGGACTGAACATGTAGCTGAAGGCGCGCGGGCTGTGGAAGCGGGTGACCTTGGCCAACTGTTGGTGAAGGGTGCGTACCGGAAGGTAATCGACATGGGGAACCGCCGCCCCCAATGGAAACACACCTTCGCGGCGGGATTCGGCCAGGACCTGCTGGATGATGCTGGCACGGGTAACCAGGCCGGGGCGCTCAACGCGGGCGATATCGGGGGTGGATGCGGTCAGTGCGGGTGTCTGGTGTACATAGAAGCCGGATTGCGGACGCGCGCGGATCAGGCCCTGATCCTCCAGGCTGGCATAGGCCTGCAGAACCGTGGCGTGGCTGACACTGAGCTGAGAGCTGAGCTTGCGCACCGAAGGCACGCGTTCGCCCGGCTGGTAGACACCTCGGCGAATATCATCGGCCAGTTGCTGGGCGATGCGTTGGTAGAGCAACAGATTGGTCATAACGGCGGCACCTGTATCACTGGACCGAAACACTATCCGAAGCCCCTAAAACTGCACCGGTACAGATCATGAAATTGTGTGCCATACAGTGAAATTGTCCAGGCAAGAAAAAGCCCCGGTGCCGAACGGTCACCGGGGCTTGCTGTGTTGCGACTCAACGCGCCGGACCGAGCTCACCCTTCTCGTTGGAGAAGACGATCTCCACGCGTCGGTTCTGCGCCCTGCCCCGATTGGAGGCGTTCTCCGCCACCGGGAAGGCCTCACCATATCCCTGTACCTGGATACGCTTGGCATCGATGCCGAGGTCAGCCAGGGCATCAGCCACGGCCTGGGCACGGTCAGTCGAGAGCTTCAGGTTGTCCTGCTTGTTGCCGCTGCTGTCGGTATAGCCTTCGATGCGCACGACACGCCGCGGATTGAGCTGGAGGAACTGCACCAGTTTGAGCACCGTGCGGTTGGCCGACGCCTTGAGATCGGCCCGGCCGGTGTCGAACAGCACATCGCCCAAGGTCATGACCAGACCACGGTCAGTTTCGGTGGCGGCCAGGGCAATCATCTGCTCTTCCAGCCACTTGCCCTGCTGCTGCACGCTGAGCAGTTTCGCTTCACGCAGCGCCAGTTGCAGACGCTCGCGCTCCAGCTGCAGCTTGGCGACGCGGGTCTGGTTCTGACTCTGCTCGCTGTGCTGGCTGGCGATTTCGCTGTAGCGCTGGCTGAGGTAGGCGTAATGGACGACGTCGGCGTCATTGCCCCAGTAGCTGGACAGACGTTCGGCACGAGCCAGGGATTCGCCGGAGCGGATCACATCCTTCGGTGCCGCGCTGAGGACGTTCTGGTCCTCCTTGACCTTCTGGAACATCTGCCGGGCCTGCTCCAGGCTCTGTTCGGTCTGCTGCTGGCTGGCGCACCCGCCAAGTAGTCCGAGGCTGAACAGCAGGCCGACGCTCAATGCACGATTCCGCTTCACTGAACCTCTCCCAACTGCTTGCGCAAGCGATTGATCCTCGACGTCAGCTCAGCCAGCTGGTCCTGGCTCTTCTTGGTCAGCACTTTGGCCTCAGCCAGGCGTGCATCAAGTTCGGCTTCCTCGGCCAGAATACGAGCGCGCTTGTAGTCCTCCTCGCCCATATTCTTCTCGGCCAGGGCGAGTTTGTCCTGCGCAAGCTTCATTTCTTCGATCTGTTCGGTGGCGCCTACGGCCTTGGCCTGCTCCACCGCCTTCTGGGTCAGGCGCATTTGTTCGTTGGGCGCCGGATCATTGGCACAGCCGGCCAAGGTCAGCACCACAAGGCCGACGGCAAACAGGGGTGTCTTGCTCACTAGAGGGTTCCTAATCATTCAGGCATCGCGGCAGGTTGCATCTGCAGGGCTTTCCACCGTTCCAGGTTGCGCTGCAGCAGGGTTTCCGGCACCCCGGCGGCGACCAATTCTGTCATTTTTCTTGCCAGCTGTCCGCGCAGCCAGGGGTCGTTGCAGGCCGAATTGTGGGACAGGGTCAGGTACAGACCTTCACTGGAAATGGGTGGTTCCAGAGCGACCAGGTCATCCGCCATGCCGAGTGTGTCGGCCAGTACCAGCCCGGGGTAGCGCTCGTAGAGCACGTAGTCGGTGCGCTCCAGCAGGAGCTTCTGATAGGCCTGGGTCAGGCTGGGGACCTCTTCGAGCTTGAGGTTGTCCCTGGCGAAGCGGTCGAAGGCCTCACCAAAACTGTTCTTCACTAGAGTGCCGCCAGTGTGGATGCGCAGGTCGTCCCAGCCACTGTAAGGAAACGCCCGGTCGCGCTTCACCCAGACAACACTCTGGGTTTCGAGGAAGGCCGGATGAACGTAGTCCATGGTTTCCAGGCGTGGCAGGGTGATGAATGCGCCGGCGATCAGGTCGACCCGCCCCGTGCGCGCTTCATCCTGGGCTCGGGACCAGGGCCCGGTGTAGAGGATCTCAACCTTCAACCCCAATTCCTTGGCGATCTGCTTGAGCAGGTCGGCATTGGCGCCTATCAGTTGTTTGGGGTTCTCAGGGTCACGCCACAGGTAGGGCGGATACTCCGGATTACCGGTGGCCACCAGCCGCTCGCATTTCCCGGCAGCCTGCCCGAGTCCGGGTAGCAGGCATAGCGCTAGGAGCAGGGATGAGAGGCAGAGTCTTGGCATCTGAGGTTTCCCGGACTGGACATTCGATTGGCCGCAGCGTGGGCGGCATCGCCTGGAACGAGCTTCATGCTAGCGTACAGGCGGCTAAAAGAACCATTCGCGATAAGGACAGGTCATGAAGAAGTTCCTCATCACAGTCACCATTCTCCTGGCGGCTGCGGCGGCAACCCTCTACTTTTCCCCCGCTGCTCTGACAGGCAGCGTGCGTCTGGTGGAGCGCCAACTCGCCGGATTGTCGGAGCGACAGATCGCGCTGGGCGATCTTAGCATCCATTACTACGAGGGCGGTCCGACCAAGGGCGAAACCATCGTCATGATCCATGGTTTCGGCGCCAACAAGGACAACTGGCTGCGCTTCGCTCGTCACTTCACCGAGCGCTACCACGTCATCGCCCTGGACCTGCCTGGCTTCGGTGACAGCGACCGCCCCACCGGCAGCTACGACGTCGGCACCCAGGCGGAGCGTCTGGAGTCGTTCATCAAGACCCTGGAGTTGGGCAAGGTGCATCTGGTGGGCAACTCCATGGGCGGCCATATCGCCGGAATCGTCGCGGCTCGCTACCCGCAGCAAGTGCGTAGCCTGGCGCTGTTCGACAACGGCGGCATCACGGCACCGAACAAGAGCGAGCTGTTCCGCCTGATCGAAAGCGGCCAGCCCAACCCGCTGGTGGTCCGGAGCCCGGAGGACTTCCAACGGATGCTGGATTTCGTCTTCGTCGAGGCACCGCCCCTCCCCACCTCGGTGAAGGCCTACCTGGCTGAGCAATCCATGGCCAACGAGGCACACTACGACGAGGTCTTCCGCCAGCTACGGGAGCGCTATATCCCGCTGGAGCCCGAACTGCCAAGGATCGAGGCCCCTACCTTGCTGCTCTGGGGCGATCGCGACAAGGTGCTGGATGTGTCCAGCATCGAGGTCATGAAGCCGTTGCTGAAGAAACCCAGCGTGGTAATCATGGAAAACTGCGGTCACGCGCCCATGATCGAACGCCCCGAGGAAACCGCCCGACACTATCAGGCATTCCTCGACGCCAGCCATCGTTGAGGGGCAATAAAAAACCCGCTCCGAAGAGCGGGTTTTCTGTACGGCAGGCCGGGAAGCGCTATTACAGCAGCTTTTCCAGTTCTGGTACGGCTTCGAACAGGTCAGCCACCAGGCCGTAGTCAGCCACCTGGAAGATCGGGGCTTCTTCGTCCTTGTTGATCGCGACGATCACCTTGGAGTCCTTCATGCCCGCCAAGTGCTGGATGGCACCGGAGATGCCCACGGCGATGTACAACTGCGGCGCAACGATCTTGCCGGTCTGGCCGACCTGCATGTCGTTCGGTACGAAACCGGCGTCGACGGCGGCACGGGAAGCACCGACAGCCGCGCCCAGCTTGTCGGCCAGGGCGTACAGGTGCTTGAAGTTGTCGCCGTTCTGCATGCCACGGCCGCCGGATACGACGATCTTGGCAGCGGTCAGTTCCGGACGATCGGACTTGGCCAGCTCTTCACCGACGAAGGCGGACTTGCCAGCGTCGGAAACAGTGCCCACGGCTTCAACGGCAGCGGAACCGCCTTCAGCGGCAGCGGCGTCGAAACCGGTGGAACGCACGGTAATCACCTTCACGGCAGCCGAGGACTGCACGGTGGCGATGGCGTTACCGGCGTAGATCGGACGCTTGAAGGTGTCGGCGCTTTCAACGGCGATGATCTCGGAGATCTGGTCGACGTCCAGCAGGGCAGCCACGCGCGGCAGGAAGTTCTTGCCGTTGGTGGTGGCCGGCGCCAGCACATGGCTGTAGCCCTTGCCGAGCTCGGCGATCAGCGGAGCGACGTTTTCGGGGAGTTGATGGGCGTAGGCGGCATTGTCGGCTACCAGCACCTTGGACACGCCAGCGATCTTGGCGGCGGCTTCGGCGGCAGCGCCTACACCAGCACCCGCGACCAGGACGTGGATGTCGCCACCGATCTTCTGAGCGGCGGTCACGGTGTTGAGGGTGGCGGCTGCCAGAGCGGCGTTCGTGTGTTCAGCAACAACCAGGATAGCCATCAGATTACCTTCGCCTCGTTCTTCAGTTTTTCGACCAGTTCAGCCACGGACTTGACCTTGATACCAGCCTGGCGGGCGGCCGGTGCTTCAACTTTCAGGGTCTTGACGGTGGAAGCGGTGGAAACACCCAGGGCGTCCGGGGTGACCACGTCCAGCGGCTTCTTCTTGGCTTTCATGATGTTCGGCAGCGACGCGTAGCGCGGCTCGTTCAGGCGCAGGTCGGTGGTCACGATCGCCGGAAGGTTCAGCGCAACAGTCTGCAGGCCGCCGTCGATCTCACGGGTAACGTTGACCTTGTCGCCAGCCACTTCAACCTTGGAGGCGAAGGTGCCTTGGGCGTAGCCGGTCAGGGCGCCCAGCATCTGGCCGGTCTGGTTGTTGTCGCTGTCGATGGCTTGCTTGCCGAGGATGACCAGCTGAGGCTGTTCCTTGTCGACCACCGCCTTAAGCAGCTTGGCTACGGCCAGGGAGTTCAGCTCGTCGGCGGACTCGACCAGAATGGCGCGATCAGCACCCAGGGCCAGGGCAGTGCGCAGCTGCTCTTGAGCGGTGTTCGGGCCGATGGTGACGACGACGATTTCACTCGCTACGCCTTTTTCTTTCAGACGGACGGCTTCTTCCACGGCGATTTCGCAGAAGGGGTTCATCGACATCTTCACGTTGGCGAGGTCGACGCCGGAGTTGTCCGCCTTGACGCGGACTTTGACGTTGTAGTCGACCACTCGTTTGACAGCTACAAGAACCTTCATGGATTCCTCGTTACTCTCCGGTTAATAAGAATGTCGCCAAGACGAGCCTGGCCAGTAATGCAGGTCGGCCGGAACCGACTCTCAGCCCAGACAGCGAGCGCAAAACCGCCCGTATCTTGACCGTATCGCCTATTCCGGTCAATACAGCAAAATGACCCGTCATAAGCCGCAGAGCCTTATCCTATCAGGGTTTCACAAAATTCAAACAAACGTTTGTATTGGACCGAACAAAGGGTCTGGATATAATGCGCCCGCTCAGGTCAGGGATCGAGCCTAGCCCTCCAACACAAAATATCGAAGAGCCTTGAGGAGATTGACTGTGGAACGCGAATACATGGAATTCGACGTCGTCATCGTCGGCGCTGGCCCTGCTGGCCTGTCCGCCGCGTGCCGACTGAAGCAGAAGGCCGCGGAAGCTGGTCAAGAGATCAGCGTATGCGTGGTCGAGAAGGGTTCCGAAGTCGGCGCCCACATCCTCTCTGGCGCCGTATTCGAACCGCGAGCCCTGAACGAGCTCTTCCCTGATTGGAAAGACCTGGGCGCCCCGCTGAACACCCCGGTAACCCGCGACGACATCTATATGCTCAAAGATGCCGACTCCGCCATCAAGGTTCCCGGCCTCTTCGTGCCCAAGACCATGCACAACGAGGGCAACTATATCATCTCCCTGGGCAATCTCTGCCGTTGGCTGGCCCAGCAGGCCGAAGGCCTGGGCGTTGAGATCTACCCGGGCTTCGCCGCCCAGGAAGCGCTGATCGACGAGAACGGCGTCGTTCGCGGCATCATCACCGGTGATCTCGGCGTAGACCGTGAAGGCCATCCGAAAGAGGGTTACTACACCCCTGGCATGGAACTGCGCGCCAAGTACACCCTGTTCGCCGAAGGCTGCCGGGGCCACATCGGCAAACAGTTGATCAAGAAGTACAACCTGGATTCCGAAGCCGACGCCCAGCACTACGGTATCGGCATCAAGGAAATCTGGGACATCGACCCGGCCAAGCACCAACCCGGCCTGGTAGTCCACACCGCCGGCTGGCCTCTGTCCTTCGTCGACAACCAGAACACCGGTGGCTCCTTCCTCTATCACCTGGAAAACAACCAGGTTGTAGTGGGCTTGATCATCGACCTGTCCTACAGCAACCCTTTCCTCTCGCCGTTCGACGAATTCCAGCGCTACAAGCACCACCCAGTGGTCAAGCAGTACCTGGAAGGCGGCAAGCGCGTTGCCTATGGCGCTCGTGCCATCTGCAAGGGCGGCCTGAACTCGCTGCCAAAGATGGTCTTCCCGGGCGGCGCGCTGATCGGTTGCGACCTCGGCACCCTGAACTTCGCCAAGATCAAGGGCAGCCACACCGCGATGAAGTCCGGCATGCTGGCCGCCGAAGCCGTGGCCGCTGCGCTGGCCTCCGGCAAGGAAGGCGGTGACGAACTGACCGGCTATGTCGATGCCTTCAAATCCAGCTGGCTGTACGACGAGCTGTTCCGCAGCCGCAACTTCGGCGCCGCTATCCACAAGTACGGCGTGCTCGCCGGTGCCGCGTTCAACTATGTCGACCAGAACCTCTTCGGCGGCAAGATCCCGGTCACCCTGCACGACAACAAGCCGGACTATGCCTGCCTGAAGCCCGCCGCCCAGTCCCAGCGCATCGAGTACCCGAAGCCGGACGGCAAGCTCAGCTTCGACAAACTCAGCTCGGTATTCCTCTCCAACACCAACCATGAAGAGGAACAGCCCTGCCACCTGAAGCTAGCAGACGCAGACATCCCGATCGCCAAGAACCTGCCGCTGTACGACGAGCCGGCACAGCGTTACTGCCCGGCCGGCGTGTACGAGGTGGTGACCCAGGAAGACGGCGCCAAGCGCTTCCAGATCAACGCCCAGAACTGCGTCCACTGCAAAACCTGCGACATCAAGGACCCGGCCCAGAACATCACTTGGGTAGCCCCGGAAGGTACCGGCGGCCCGAACTACCCCAACATGTAAGCAGGCACGAAAAAGGCTCCCTCGGGAGCCTTTTTTCCGCCTTTCGGTTACTCGGGCAGCGGGCCGATGGGAAAGAACTCCCCGCCGCTCCAGACACCAAGCCAGGCGACTCCGTTGATGTCGCGCGGCTCAGCCAGCTCTACCAGTTGGTAAAAGACATTGCGGTGGATCAGCGCTTCCAGGTTAGTGCGCACCAGCACGTAGGGCGACGGCTCCTGGGTCTGCGGGTCCAGTTCGACGCGCAGCGGGTGGGCCTCACCAGCCACCACCTCGTCTTCGACGTTGGTGATGAAGCGCAGCTGCTGTGCCTCCCCTACCCCTTCGACCTGCAACTCGACGGCGACAAAGGGGGCGTCCTCAACCTGAATGCCGACTTTCTCCACCGGGGTGACCAGGAAATAATCCTCGCCGTCCTTGCGGATCACGCTGGAGAACAGCTTGACCATGGGCTTGCGACCAATCGGCGTACCCAGATAGAACCAGGTGCCATCCCGAGCGATGCGCATGTCGATGTCACCACAGAACGACGGGTTCCACAGATGAACAGGCGCACCGCCCGGCTTGTCGCCCTTGGGTATCTGCGCCAGCAAGTCGCCGGCCTTGCCGGGATCGCTCATTCCTATCTCCTCAACGACTCAAGCCGATCAGGCTGCGAGCATACTCCTCCAGCGGTGGGCCGATCAGGTCTTCCGGTTTGGAATCGTAGAACGTCAGAAATCCGCCACGATTGCGGATTCGAGCGGTGTCTACCAAATAGCGGGTATTGGTTTCGATCAACATCAGCTGGATTACGCCACGGTCGCGGCCGAGCCGATCCAGTGCCTCCTGATCCTCCCACTCCTCCACCGTACCGATACGGTCGTCAGCACTGGCGAATCGGGCGTAAAGCAGATAGTGGGCACCTACCGAACGGGCCTGGCCCATGGCCTCTTCCAGGCCAGCAGGCCCTTTGGCACGGCGCACCATGGGGAAGTACTCGACGAAGCCGTCAAAAGCCTCTTCAGCGACTACATTGGGTCGCGGATAGGCGGAGCCCGGCGGCACAAAGTAGCCTTGAGCAATGTAGATGAAGGAGTCCGCCTGCAGACGCCAGGGGCTGGCGCGGCGAGTCTCGCTGTGGTCCAGGAATCCGGCATCGCTCATCTGTTCGCGAGTGCCCTCCGCCATGTCACTGACCTTCATGCAGCCAACCAGGCCGAGAATCGCCAGCAACAGAATCATGCTACGCATCGTGTGTCCTCCAGGCGCCGGCGACGAAAAACCGGCGGATAGAGAACCAATGCAGCTTCCGCGCCATCAACCGCCAATGATCTTCATCACGGTGACGCCGCCGGAGAACGCAACATCCTGTTTGTCCGCCAGGGCTCTGACCAGCAAACGCTGTAGCGCTGGCAGCGCTTCGTGGCGGGGTTTCTCCAGCAGATCGCCGACATAGTGACGGTTGCTCGAAGAGAGGCAACCGTGCAGCCATCCGGTAGAAGACAAGCGCAGGCGCGAGCAGGTCCGACAGAACGGCACGCTCTCGTTGGCGATCACACCGAAGCAACCCTCGCCGGGTACCCGGTAGCGCAGAGCCGTAGCATCCAGTGGCGCATCTGCCTGAACGAACTCATGGGCCGTGCGGATCAGCGCCAGCAGCTCCTCCAGCCCCACGAACTGCTGATGGAAGCTGTTGGGATCACGGGCCAGGTGCCCCATGCGCATCAATTCGATGAAGCGCAGCTCGAATCCACGCTCCAGGCAGTAGTCCAGCAACGGCAGCACCTGGTCGAGGTTCTTGCCACGCAGCGGGACCATGTTGACCTTGATCTTCAAGCCAGCAGCACTCGCCTCTTCGAGCCCCTTGAGCACAGCGGCCAGGTCACCGCCACGGGCGATGCCGCGGAACTCGTCGGCATCCAGGGTATCGAGGGATATATTCAGACGGCGGATGCCGCAATCCAGCAACAGTGGCAACTTGCGTGACAGCAGTTGGCCGTTGCTGGTCAGGCTGATGTCTTCGAGCCCGAGCTTACTGACTTCACGAAGGAAAGGATCGAGCTTGGGACTCACCAACGGCTCGCCGCCGGTGATACGCAAACGCTCGATACCGGCCGCCTCAATGAGGTAGGCCACGCCGCGCACCATGGCCTCGGCCGAAAGTTCG
Source organism: Pseudomonas sp. OTU5201 (assembly GCF_038440135.1). Taxonomy (NCBI): domain Bacteria; kingdom Pseudomonadati; phylum Pseudomonadota; class Gammaproteobacteria; order Pseudomonadales; family Pseudomonadaceae; genus Pseudomonas; species Pseudomonas sp. OTU5201. The sequence goes on from NZ_JASATC010000001.1 coordinate 176,851, forward strand.
TCCTGAGCCGCTACCAGCCGCTTGCCATCTGGCACACAGTAGGTGCAGGCGTAATTGCAGGCGGCGGTCAGGCTGATACGCAAATTGCGGAAGCGCCTGCCTTGGCGATCGACGATCATGGGACGCTCCGGCATGTGGTACGCCGGAGTATATCCCTGCGGCCGGTAAGGCACATATCCGGGACCGCGTTATAGATGCACTGAATACGTCAGCCGGCTGGCGACTCGGTTTCGCGCTTGCGCTTGTTACCCATGCGCACGCCAATGTCCATGAGGAACTGGAAGAAACCTTCCTGATCTTCCAGCACGTTGCTCCAGAACGGCGAGTGGTAAAGCGCGACGGCGCCATGTACCAAGGCCCAGGCAGCGCAGTAGTGGAAGTACGGCGGCACATCTTCCAACTTGCCTTCAGCGATACGCCCCTTGATCAGCAGGGTCAGACGCTCAAAGTTGGATGCACGAATCTTGTGCAGCTGCTCGACCATCTCGGGCACCTGGCTGTTCTTCACAACCTTCTCTTCCAGGCGATCGAACAGGCGATAGCGCTGTGGGTCACGCATGCGGAACTCGAAATAGGCCCGCGACAGCGCTTCCTTGTCACGATCAACATCAGCGGAATGGAACAACGCGTTCAGGTCGCGCTCATAATCGAGCATCAGGCGCAGATAGATCTCCGCCTTCGACTTGAAGTGCTTGTAGATGGTGCCTTTGCCGATACCCACTGCGTCAGCGATCATCTCGACGGTAACGCTGTCTTCGCCCTCTTCCAGGAAGAGCTTGAGGGCGGTGTCGAGAATTTCCTGCTCGCGGCGGCGGAACTCACGGACTTTACGGGGTTCTTTCTGCATAAAGGGACTGTGGGGTCAAAAATCAAGCCGCGTATTATGCCTATCTGGCGTAAAAATGCACGGATCATCCGACTATGAGCTTATTGCAAGATGAGTTTGCCCACGCTGATGGGCTCCGCTATCTCAACCATGCTGCGGTTGCGCCATGGCCCAAACGAGCGACCCGTGCGGTCCAGAGCTTTGCCGAAGAGAACTGGCGCCTCGGCGCACGAGATTATCCAGACTGGCTGATAGTAGAACGTCGCCTGCGCGAACGCCTGGCCAAATTGCTGAACGCACCAACCACTGCTGATCTAGCGTTGGTCAAGAATACATCGGAAGCCCTGTCTTTCGTTGCCTTTGGTCTGGATTGGAAGGCAGGTGATCAGGTCATCATCAGCGACCAGGAGTTCCCCTCCAATCGGGTCGTCTGGGAAGCGCTGAAACGCTACGACGTGGACACCGTCCAGGTATCACTGGACGGCAGCGATCCCGAAAGCGCCCTGCTCGCAGCCTGCGGGCCGCGCACCCGACTTCTGTCTGTCAGCGCCGTGCAGTACGCCAGTGGCCTGCGCCTGGACCTGCAACGCCTCGGCCAGGAATGCCGGCAGCGCGGCGTGCTCTTCTGTGTCGACGCCATCCAGCAGTTGGGCGCCCTGCCCTTCGACGCCCAGGCCATCGATTGCGCCTTTGCCATGGCCGATGGGCACAAGTGGATGCTCGGCCCGGAAGGTCTGGGAGTCTTCTATTGCCGCAGCGATCTGCGCGAGCAACTGAAACTCCATGAATACGGCTGGCACATGCTGGAGCATCCAGGCGACTACGAACGCGCCGACTGGGCACCGTCCCACACGGCGCGACGCTTCGAGTGCGGCAGCCCGAACATGCTCGGCGCCATGGCGCTGGAGGCAAGCCTGTCGTTGCTGGAAGAGGTAGGCATGGAGCAGGTGGCGGTCGCGCTGGCGGAACGCGTGCAGTGGCTGCAGGACGGACTGGCGCAGACTCCCGGGGTTCGGCTGTTAAGCCCGCTGAATCCGGCGCGACGTGCCGGCATCCTCAGTTTTCGGCTGGACGGTTGGGACAATCAGACGCTGTTCGAGCGACTGCGAGCCGAGCAAGTGGTATGCGCCCAACGGGGTGGCGGCATCCGCTTTTCGCCGCACTTCTATACCGAACCCCGCGTGATAGACGAAACCCTTGCGCTACTGCGCCAGATGGCAGACGCATGAGGACTCAGCCGGTGCCGGCGTATTCCAAATAGGTTTAAGAATCGCCTTCGGGCTATCTGGACGCTTGGAGATATTGACCAATACTTCTCTTACTGGCGTGTGGCATCTCCCCCCAAGTGCCCAGCCAGTCGAGGAACCGTGGATCGCGTTCCTTTGTTTTACTCCTAATGGTCTTGACCCGGATTCATCCCCCAGAACCCGGGTTTTTTTTTGTGCGCAGTTTTTTCAGCCACTCACTGGGCGCTTCTCAGCCTCGTTGTGCGAGGGGGAACAGGCGCAGGTAATTCTCGCTGGTCTGCTCGGCAAAGGCTTCGAACGATACCCCACGCAAATCGGCAAGGAACTCCGCGACCTCGCGCACGTATTGCGGCAGGTTGGGCTTGCCGCGGTAGGGCACGGGCGCGAGATAGGGCGAATCGGTTTCCACTAGCAGGCGATCGGACGGCACCTGACGCGCCACTTCACGCAGGGCATCGGCATTGCGGAAGGTGACGATGCCGGAAAGGGAGATGTAGAAGCCGAGGTCCAGCGCAGCGCGAGCCATATCCCAGTCCTCGGTGAAGCAATGTAATACGCCGGCCTGAGGCAGCGCTGCTTCGCGCAGTAGCGCCAGCGTATCGGCGCGGGCTTCCCGGGTATGCACGATCACCGGCTTGCCGGTCACCTTCGCTGCATCCAGGTGCAGACGGAAAGCCTGCTGCTGGAGCTCGGCGGCTTCGGGCTCGTAGTGATAGTCCAGGCCAGTTTCACCAATAGCCACCACACGCGGATGCTGCAGCTCGCCCAGCAACCAGTCGAGTGCGAGGGATTCGCCCGGCTGTAGATCCAGCGGGTGAACGCCAACGGAGCAGTGCACGTCCTCATAACGCTCAGCCAGGGACTTCACGGCAGCGGCATTGTCGGCACTCACGCCGATACAGAGGAATTGGCCAACCCCACGGGCGCGGGCAGCTTCCAGGGCAGCATCGAGAGAACCATCATGGGCGGCCAGGTCGAGGCGGTCCAGGTGGCAGTGGGAGTCAATCAGCATGGCTCAGGCTCCAGGCGCAGGCGCCAAGCTTCAAGCCTGTTGCTTGCAGCCCGGACCTGACGGCCGGTTACATCGTATGAGTGGGACGGTCGGACTTGAGGGCGCCGGCGAGGTAGGTCTCGATCTTGTTGCGCGCACCGCTGTCGCCGTCGTTGAACTGGACGCCAATGCCCGCTGCACGGTTGCCCTGGGCGCCCTTGGGAGTAATCCAGACCACCTTGCCGGCGACCGGAATCTTTTCTTGCTCGTCCATCAGATTGAGCAGCATGAACACTTCATCGCCCAGCTTGTAGGTCTTGTTGGTCGGAATGAACAGGCCACCGTTCTTGATGAACGGCATGTAGGCGGCATACAGCACGGACTTGTCCTTAATGGTCAAGGACAGAATCCCGTTACGCGGGCCCAGGTTTGGCGGCAAGCTCATGCGGATATCCTGACAAGCGGGTTCAGCCACCGATTCTAGCCCGGCCCGGGCAGGCTTGCCCACTGCACCAGAAGCGCTTCGAGAAGCAAGACACGGTTGAGGTTGGCCTTGTTCAGTACTTTTTGCCGCTGTTGCAGCAGCCAATCCTGGACCGCGAGGACCTTGTGCTGCGGGGCCTTGTCGGCGAGGTACTGCACCACCTTGCGCATATCGTTCAGTCCCAGCCCCGTCTCATCGCGGGTGAGCTGGTAGCGCAGCATCAGTTGAGCCCAGTCGCAGAACCAGTCGAACAGCAGGGGCAGCGGCACGGCGCTCCACCCTTCGGCCAACTGGCTGGCGCCCACCTGCTGCTTGAGCAGCTTCTTCACACCTTCCACGACATCGGCACGCTGGCTGCGAACGCCTTGTCCTTCCAGACGCAAAGCCAAGAGCGGCGAACCACCCGCTAGAACCAGCAGCTCTCGCAGGTCCTCGGGCGATGCATCAGGCAGCGAAGAACCCAGCCAGGCCAGGCTCTGAGCTTCACTGGGCAGCGGACAAGCCTGTTGTACGCAACGGCTCTTGATGGTCGGCAGGAGTCGGCTGGGCTGGTGGCTGATCAATAGCAAGACAGTATCGCCAGAGGGCTCTTCCAGGCTTTTCAACAGCGCGTTGGAGGCATTGATGTTCATCGCCTCGGCCGGTTCCAGCAGCACCACTTTGCGCCCCGCGAGCTGCGCGGTCTGGACTACGAACTCCACCAACTCGCGGACCTGGTCAACGCGGATGGCCTTGTCGACCTCCTCCGGTTCCAGCACAAAGGCATCAGGGTGGGTATTGGCCGCCAGCAGAAGACACGCCTTGCACCGACCGCAGGCGTCGAGCCCGGCCGGGCTCTGGCAGAGCAATCGCGCCATCAGGCGCTCACCAAGCGCACGCTTGCCGATACCGGACGGCCCATGCAGTAGGTAGGCATGCGCGTGACGGGATCGACCTGCCAGCTGTTGCCACAGCGCTTCCTGCCAGGGATAGGCATCAGCCATGGCAGCGCTCCAGCAGCTCGGGCAGCAATTTGTCGAGATTGGCCTGCACCTCGGCCAACGGCAGCGAGGCATCGATCACTTTGTAGCGCTCCTCTGCGGCACGAGCGCGCTGAAGATAGGTCTGGCGCACAGCCTCGAAAAAGCTGCGCTGCTCCTGCTCGAAACGATCGAGACGACCACGAGCTGCAGCTCGACTCAGACCAATTTCAACAGGCAGGTCGAAGACTAGTGTCAGATCTGGACGCAGGTCGCCCTGGACGAAACGCTCCAGAAACGCAATGCGCTCCTCGGGCAAGCCGCGTCCTCCACCCTGGTAGGCGTACGTCGCGTCGGTGAACCGGTCGCAGAGCACCACAGCGCCACGAGCCAGTGCCGGCTTGATCACGCCTTCCAGGTGCTGGGCGCGAGCCGCGAACACCAACAGCAGCTCGGTATCGACGCCCATGGTTTCGTCGCTAGGAGTCAGCAGGAGCTCACGGATGCGCTCAGCCAGCGGCGTACCGCCGGGTTCGCGAGTCAGTACCACTTCGACGCCATGGTTACGCAGGCGCTCGGCAAGGTACTCGCGGTTGGTGCTTTTTCCGGCGCCTTCCGGGCCTTCCAATGTGATGAACAGACCGCTCACTGGGTGTCCTTATTCATTGCGGGGCCGGGCTGGAGCGGTAGCCGTTGCGGCGCTTCAACTGGAAGTCACGCACGGCCTGGTTGTGCTCGCCCAGGGTCTCGGAGAATACATGGCTGCCGTCGCCACGGGCGACGAAGTAGAGGCTTTTTCCTGCGGCTGGGTGCAGCGCGGCGTGAATGGCCTCGCGCCCGGCGAGGGCAATCGGAGTCGGCGGCAAACCAGTAATGACGTAAGTGTTGTAAGGCGTCGGCTCACGCAGGTGGTCACGCGTCAGGTTGCCGTTGTAGCGCTCGCCCAGACCGTAGATCACGGTCGGGTCAGTCTGCAGCAGCATGCCGGTATTCAGGCGACGCACGAAGACGCCGGCGATTTGCCCACGCTCGGCCGGCACACCGGTTTCCTTCTCCACCAGGGAAGCCATGATCAGCGCCTGATAGGCATCGTTATAAGGCAGTCGGTCCGCACGCTTGCCCCACTCCTCGGCCAGGACCTGATCGAGGCGATCGCGCGCCTGCTTCAACAGGTCGATATCGCGCATGCCACGCACATAGTGGTAGGTATCAGGGAAGAAGCGGCCTTCCGGATACTCCCCCGGACGGCCGAGTCGAGCCATCAGCTCGGAGTCGCTGACATTGGCCAGGGTCTGTTCCAGTTTGGCTTGCTTGGCGAGTGCCGCGCGGACCTGACGAAAGTTCCAGCCTTCCACCAGCGTCAAGCTGTACTGCACCACTTCACCTCGCTGCCAGAGCCCCAGCAAGTCACCAGCCCGCATGCCGGGTGTCAGGCGATACTCGCCACTGTGCAGGGAGGCGTTGGCCAGGTTGAAGCGCCAGTACTGACGCAGCCAGAAGGCATTGTTCAGTACACCCTCTTCCTCCAGGCGATTGAGCAGTCCACCGGGTGTGGCACCAGCCGCCACATCCAGCATCCGCTCGGCGGAGATGTTCAGGGGTTGTTCAAGGGTGACGCGCTGCTGCCAGCCGGCGAAGGCTACCAGCAGGCCGGCAAGAAGCAGGCCTGCCTCCAGCATCAGCAGGAATTTGCGTATCACGAATCAGATGTCCAGTAGATCGCGGGCGATGGCCTGAAGTTTACGGGTCAGCGGCCCGACCGGCCAGTGATGGCCTGTTACAGAACGCACCGGCCAGATACCAAAGAGGCTGTTGCAAAGAAAAACCTCATCAGCCCTGAGGAACTCGTCGAAGGGAATATCCCGCACCTCGACCTCGACTCCAGCTGCCCTGGCGCCGTCCAGCAGCGCGGCACGCATGACACCGGCGACGCCACAACGGCCTAGATCCGCCGTGATCAGCACGCCATCACGCGCCATGAAAAGATTGCTGAACACCCCTTCGATCACGCGACCGGACTGGTCGCGCATCAAGCCCTCGGCGAACTCGCCGCCCTGCCATTCGGCGCGGGCAAGGACCTGCTCGAGTCGGTTCAAGTGCTTGAGTCCAGCCAGAAGCGGCTGCTCGGCAAGACGGGTCGCGCAGGAAAAAAGCTGGACGCCCTGCTCCCAGTAACCCTCCGGGTAGCTCGGAAAGGGAGCGCTCTGCAGGATGCGTCGTGGCAGCGCAACCGGTGGCGGCGCATAACCGCGCAACCCTTCGCCGCGAGTGATGATCAGCTTGGCAACGCCCTCACCCAACCCAGCCGAGAAGGCCAGCAGCTCAGTGCGCATCAATTGGAAATCGAGGGGTATACCCAGGCGTCGACAGCCTTCAGACAACCGCGCCATGTGGTATTCGAGAAGCGGGGGCCGACCAGCGCGCACGGCGATAGTCTCGAAAAGCCCATCACCATAGGCCAAGCCGCGGTCCTTGATAGACAGCGACTCGGCCGGGTGGCCGTCGACCCAGTCCGGCATCAGCCCTCGAACCGACGGAACACCAGGGAACCGTTGGTGCCACCGAAGCCGAAAGAGTTGGACAGCACCACATCGATGGGCATGGAACGCGCTTCGTGAGGCACGAAGTCGAGGTCGCAGCCCTCGTCCGGCTCTTCCAGGTTGATGGTCGGCGGCGCCACCTGGTCCTGCAGGGCAAGCACACTGAAGATCGCCTCAACGGCACCAGCCGCACCCAACAGGTGGCCAGTCATGGACTTGGTGGAACTGACCGCGAGCTTGTAGGCGTGATCGCCAAACACCGACTTGAGCGCCATGGCTTCAGCCACATCGCCTGCCGGTGTCGAGGTACCGTGGGCGTTCACGTACTGCACCTGGTCGGCATTCAAGCCCGCATCGCGCAGGGCATTGCGCATGCAACGGGCAGCGCCAGCGCCGTCATCCGGCGGTGAGGTCATGTGATAGGCATCGCCACTCATGCCGAATCCGATCAGCTCGGCGTAAATGGTCGCGCCACGAGCCTTGGCATGTTCCAGCTCTTCCAGCAGGAGGGCACCGGCGCCGTCAGACAGCACGAAGCCGTCGCGCCCCTTGTCCCAGGGACGACTGGCCCGCGTCGGATCATCATTGCGGGTGGACAGCGCTCGAGCTGCGCCGAAACCTCCTAGACCCAGTCCGCAAGCAGCCATCTCGGAGCCGCCAGCGATCATCACGTCTGCCTCGCCATAGGCGATGTTGCGTGCGGCCATGCCGATGCAGTGGGTGCCAGTGGTGCAAGCGGTCGCAATGGCGTAGTTCGGCCCCTGGATACCCAAGTGGATCGACAGGAAGCCGGACACCATGTTGATGATCGAGCCAGGTACGAAGAACGGCGAAATCCGTCGCGGCCCCTGTTCGATCAGGGATTTGCAGTTGTTCTCGATGTTGGTCAGACCGCCGATGCCCGACCCCATGGCGACGCCAATGCGCTCACGGTTGGCGTCAGTGACTTCGAGGCGCGAATCGCGCACAGCCTGGAAGCTCGCGGCAAGACCGTATTGGATGAACAGGTCAAGCTTGCGCGCCTCCTTGGCCGACAGGTACTCCTCGACATTGAACCCCTTGACCGAACCACCAAAACGGGTGGAGTACGCGGAAAGGTCCATATGTTCGATCAGGCCAATGCCACTGCGGCCAGCCAGAATTCCCTGCCAACTGCTCGGTACATCGGTACCCAACGGCGACAGCATGCCCAGGCCAGTGACCACGACGCGTCTACGCGACACAGCGCTCTCCTTCTTCAATCTCTACACGGCGGTTGATTCGGATTAACAGACTGTTGAAAAGCCCGGCAGGCAACGTGCAAACCGCGGATTTTCAACAATCGGCTTAAAGAAAAGCCGCACGCCCAGTCGGGTCGTGCGGCTTTTCCGCGTCGGGGAACCGACGACTACATTACTGCGCGTTGGCGTTGATGTAGTCGATGGCTTCCTGAACGGTGGTGATCTTCTCGGCTTGCTCGTCCGGGATTTCGGTCTCGAATTCCTCTTCCAGAGCCATCACCAGCTCAACGGTGTCAAGGGAGTCGGCACCCAGGTCTTCAACGAAGGAAGCGCTGTTGGTTACTTCCTCTTCTTTGACGCCCAGTTGCTCGGCGACGATTTTCTTGACGCGTTCTTCGATGGTGCTCATACCGTGTTTTCACTCCTATGGAAAAGTCCGTGCAGCTGGGGCTGCAGTGTATAGAAAGGGTTTTCCGCATTTCAAGCAGAACGCCTGAACCCCTTCCGGATCGCTGCAACGAAATGTCTATAACCCGGCTGCACTTATATAGCGAATTCTAGACAGCCCATATGACAGCTTTCTGAAGGGATTCGTCACATTCAGCTCATGTACATGCCGCCGTTGACCGGAATGGTAGCGCCGGTAACGTAGGCAGCGCCGTCGGAAGCGAGGAACCCCACCACCTTGGCAATCTCTTCGGCCTGACCCAGACGACCCAGCGGAATCTGGTTCAGCAGCGCGTCGCGCTGGGCTTCTGGCAGCTCGCGAGTCATGTCGGTATCGATGAAGCCGGGGGCCACCGAGTTGACGGTAATGGCGCGCGAGCCAACTTCGCGCGCCAAGGCGCGACTGAAACCTTCAAGGCCAGCCTTGGCAGCCGCGTAGTTGGTCTGGCCGGCGTTGCCCATGGCACCCACCACCGAACCGATATTGATGATGCGCCCCCAGCGAGCCTTGGTCATGCCACGCAGCACGGCCTTGGACAGGCGGTACAGGCTGTTGAGGTTGGTATTGATGACGTCGAACCACTCGTCGTCTTTCATGCGCAGCATCAGGTTGTCGCGGGTGATGCCGGCGTTGTTCACCACGATCAGCGGCTGACCCAGGTGCTGCTGAATGTGCTCCAGGGTGCTGGCAACCGACTCATCGTTGCTGACATCCAGAACCAGGCCTGCGCCTTCGATACCGTTGTTCTTGAGGAACTCGGCGATGCGCTCGGCACCGGAAGCAGAGGTCGCGGTGCCGATCACCACGGCGCCCTGACGGCCCAGCTCGAGGGCGATAGCCTGGCCAATGCCGCGACTCGCGCCGGTGACCAGTGCCACTTTACCTTGCAGACTCATAGGTCTTCTCCTTGTTCAGGCCAGCGCAGCACGGGCGGCTGCGAAAGCATCAGGGGTATCCAGGTTGTGGGTGTTGACACCCTTCACGCAACGCTTGTTAAGGCCCGAGAGCACCTTGCCGGGGCCGCACTCGATCAGATCAGTGACGCCACGCTCGGACAGGCTGACCATCGATTCGACCCAACGGACCGGGCTATAGAGCTGAGCCAGCAGATCGCGCTTGAGCTCTGTCAGATCGGCCACCACAGCAGCGCTGACATTTTGCACCAGCGGAATCTGAGGCGTCTGCCAATCCAGGGCTTCAACCGATTCTGCGAAGCGCTCGGCGGCCGGCTTCATCAGCGCGCAGTGCGACGGCACGCTTACCGGCAATGGCATGGCACGCTTAGCACCGCGTGCCTTGCACGCTTCGATGGCACGCTCGACCGCAGCAGCAGCACCGGCAATGACCACCTGACCAGGGGCATTGAAGTTCACGGCACTGACCACCTCACCCTGTGCGGCGTCGGCGCAGGCGGCCAGCACGTCGACATCTTCCAGGCCAAGGATTGCGGCCATGCCGCCCTGCCCTGCCGGAACGGCTTGCTGCATCAGCTGGCCGCGACGCTCTACCAGTCTCACCGCATCGGTGAGACCCAGGCTGCCAGCGGCCACCAGGGCGGAATACTCGCCCAGGCTGTGACCAGCGACATAGGCTGGACGGGCGCCACCTTCGGCCAACCAAAGGCGCCACAGGGCGATGGAAGCCGTGAGAATGGCAGGCTGGGTTTTATCGGTCTGGTTGAGTTGCTCTTCCGGACCTTGCTGAGTCAGCGCCCAGAGATCGTAGCCGAGCGCCTCGGAGGCTTCGGCAAAGGTATCCAGGACCAGCTTGTGCTGGCCCCCCTGCTCGGCCAGCATGCCCAGAGACTGGGAACCCTGACCGGGAAATACGAAAGCGAGGGAAGCGGACATTGAGTGAGGTCCCTTATCTGGCGGTATAGGGAGATTGACGCCCGGCATAGCCAAGCGCACGAAACTGACATTTGGATGACAGGCTGCCGATAGTGGTCACATCCTACAGCAACAGATGCTCCAGTCGGCCGTGAAGGCGTTGCGGCAGATTCTCGCGCACCTCGATCAGCGCCCGGCGAATGGCACTCTGGAACCCTTCCGCACCAGCCGAGCCGTGACTCTTGATGACGATGCCCTGCAAACCCAGGAAACTCGCCCCATTGTGGCGCGCTGGCGTCAGGTCGGTGCGCAATCGACGCAGCAGCGGCAAAGCCAGCGAGCCAACCAGGCGAGCCCCCAGGCTTTCGGTAAAGAGCGCCTCGATACGCGCAGCGATCATCGAGGCCAAACCTTCGCTGGACTTGAGCAGGATGTTGCCGACGAAACCGTCGCAAACCACTACATCCGCCTCACCGCGATAGAGACCATCACCTTCGATGTAGCCGATGTAATTGAGGCCTTCGGCCTGCTGCAAAAGGCTCGCCGCAAGCTTGACCTGCTGGTTGCCCTTGATGTCTTCAGTGCCGACATTCAGCAACGCAACGCGCGGACGGGCGATACCCAAGGCTTCTGCGGCGACCGCCCCCATTACAGCGAACTGGTAAAGATGCTCGGCACTGCAATCGACGTTCGCCCCCAGATCCAGAAGATGGCAATGACCACGCGCCGTGGGAATGGCACTGACCATCGCCGGGCGATCAATTCCAGGCAGAGTCTTCAACACATAGCGGGACAGCGCCATCAGGGCGCCCGTATTGCCGGCACTGACACAAGCCTGGGCCCGTCCGTTACGGACCAACTCCAACGCGACGCGCATCGAGGCATCCGGCTTGCCGCGCAAAGCTTGCGCCGGACGCTCGTCCATGGCGATCACTTCGCTGGCGTGCTCAATTTGCAGGCGCTGGCGATAGTCCGCAGGAACGCGGGCGACAAGTTCTTCAAGAAGGGGGGCTTGGCCGACGAGGACCAGGTGCAGCGAGGGGAACTCAGCCAGACAGGCGACGCTGGCTGGAACAATGCAGCGGGGACCGTAGTCCCCGCCCATTGCATCAATCGCGATGATCGAGGCGGCCAAGGATTACTCAGCAGCGCCCTTGTCGATCACTTTACGACCGCGGTAGAAACCGTCCGGGGAAACGTGGTGGCGCAGGTGAACTTCACCGGTGCTCTTCTCTACGGACAGGGCGCTGGACTCGAGGGCGTCGTGGGAACGGCGCATATCGCGTGCCGAGCGGGATTTTTTGTTCTGCTGAACAGCCATAATCAATTAACTCCTAAACGTTTGGGTCACGCTTTAACTGCGCCAGTACACTGAACGGGTTGGACCGCGAAACCTCGTCCACGCTCGGCTCGGGCTCGTTGGTGCCCGCCGGCTGCTGGCAATCTTCAGGGTCATGGGCCGGAACTATGGGCAGGGCAAGCAGTAGCTCATCCTCGACCAGAGTCATCAGATCCAATGGATCCTCACCCACTTCCAGCACGTCATAGCCCTTCGGCAGCGACTGACTGTCAGCCCCTTCCCGCACCACTGCGTAATCACACTCGCTGTGGATGTTCAGGGTGACCAGCTCTAGACAACGCTGGCAAACCATCTTGACCTCAACATCAATCCGGCTGTGGATGACAACAGCGCGACGCTCGTCACGACCAAACGCGAGGCTCGCATGAATGCTGCCTGCGTTGTCCGCAAGAGGTTCGCAGAGTCGCTCCAGGCGGGCGAGCGCAATGTCACCATCAAGAGTGACTTCGCGGTCCGCCAACTTGCGCGGATCTACATGAGGTGGAATCGGCCCATTCAACATAGGCGCGACATTCTAGGGATGAGCCCCTGCCCTGTCAAAAGAATTTCCGCATTGTCCATACACGAAAGGCCTCTATAAAATTTCTCGCCCAACAACCCGGAGACCGCCATGCTGCCACTGGTGCTCGCATCCAGCTCCCCCTACCGCCGCGAACTGCTCGAACGCCTGCGCCTACCCTTCACCTGGGGCGCTCCGGACATCGACGAACGCCGACAACCACAAGAATCCGCCGAACGACTGGTGCGCCGCCTGGCCCTGGAGAAAGCCCGCGCCCTTGCCCCACAGAATCCGAACCACCTGATCATCGGCTCCGATCAGGTCGCCGTACTGGGCGAGCAGATCCTCGGCAAACCCCACGATTTCGAGCGCGCCCGCGACCAACTGCAGCGCGCCAGCGGCGCCAGCGTCAGCTTCCTGACCGGCCTTGCCCTGCTGAACAGCGCCACCGGCCAACATCAAGTCGCCTGCGTACCGTTCACCGTGCACTTCCGCGAACTGGACGCTGCACGCATCAGCCGATACCTGGAAGCCGAACAACCCTACGACTGTGCCGGCAGCTTCAAGGCAGAAGGCCTCGGCGTCAGCCTGTTTCGCTCCACCGACGGCACGGACGCCACCAGCCTGGTCGGCCTACCGCTTATCCACTTGGTGGACATGCTACTCGCCGAAGGCGTTCAGATCCCCTGAGCCCTATATAGAAGGAAGAAAGCCCGACATTCGCCGGGCCCTCCTTCATTAACGACACTCACACTCAGCGCAGGCCTGACCCCTGGAACCCCATCCAGAGCGCTAGGCGCTCAGCGACGCTGGCACCAAACTTCTTCGAAAATCGATCGAAAGGCGACTCCTGAACGGTGTAGTCAACAATCTCCTTTGCACCGACGACTTCACGAGCCACAAAACTGGTATTGCCAAGCTTGTCCACCAACCCCAACGCCAACGCCTGCTCGCCAGTCCAGACCAAACCACTGAAGAGTTCGGGATGAGTGTCAACCTTGAGCCGGTCGCCACGCCCCCTCTTCACGCTCTCGATAAATTGTTGATGCGTGGTGCTCAACACACCCTGCCAGAACTCGGTCTCCTCCGGCTTTTGCGGCTGGAACGGATCGAGGAAAGCCTTGTGCTCGCCCGAGGTATAGACACGGCGCTCGACACCAAGCTTAGCCATGGCATCGACGAAGCCGAAGCTCGCCGCAGTGACACCGATGGAGCCGACCAGACTGGCCTTGTCGGCATAAATCTCGTCTGCCGCGCTGGCGATGTAATAAGCACCGGACGCACCCAGGTCCGAAATGACGGCGTAGACCTTGATGTCCTTGTGCTCTTCACGTAGTCGGCGGATCTCGTCATAAACGTAGCCGGACTGCACCGGACTGCCGCCCGGACTGTTGATGCGCAGCACCACACCCCTGGTCTTCGGATCTTCGAAGGCCGCACGTAGACCGGTCACGATATTGTCGGCGCTTGCTGCCTCCTCATCGGCGATCATTCCGCGCACCTCAACCAGGGCGGTGTGCTCCTGACTGCGCGCCGCACTTTTCTGCAGGTCGAAGATCGGCGAGAACAGCGCCAGCGCAGCGAACAGGTAAAGGAAGGTCAGCGATTTGAAGAAAATACCCCAGCGTCGGGCACGGCGCTGCTCCTGAACACCGGCCAGAACCGCTTTTTCCAGCAGTTTCCAGCTCTTCTGTTCAGCCTTGTCGACCGCCGGTTCTTTCCACTCGTCAGACATAAGACTCCACCTCTCGGGATTGCCGGCTCAGACCACCACTCAACCAGTGACTCAGCTCCTCGAAACGCTCGATCGCCAATCTGGGCGACTCCTTGAGCAACTCAGCAAGCGGCTGAGCACCATAGCCCACCGCCACGGAATCCATCCCGGCCCGATGCGCCATGCGCAGATCGAAGGGCGAATCCCCCACCATCACCGCCCGCTCGGCCGCCACCCCACAATGCGCCAGGATTTCCTGCAGCATGCGCGGATCAGGCTTGCTTGCCGTTTCATCAGCACAACGAGTGACGTCGAAATAGTCTAGCCACCCACGCCCTGCCAGCACATGATCCAACCCGCGACGACTCTTGCCAGTGGCCACGGCCAGACGGTAACCCTGCTCACGAAATTCCTCCAGGGACTCAGCCACCCCTTCGAACAACGGGGAAGGCTGAACCTCCAGGGCGCTGTAGTGCTCAGCATAACGCTGCCGGAATGCATCGATACGCTGCGCATCCTCGAGCTCTGGGTAGAGGGTGGCGATAGCCTCCGGCAAGCCGAGCCCGATGATGCCCTTGATGGCGGCATCATCACGCCAGGGCAACCCCGAAACCTCCGCTGCCACACGCATGGATTCGACAATACGGGCAATGGAATCAACCAACGTGCCATCCCAGTCGAAGATCAGAAGCTGATAATCAGGCACCGAGACGCTCCAGGGTTTTCTGCCACATCTCATCCACCGGAGCCTCCAGCTTCAGCTCACCGCCATCGGGAAGGCTGATAGCCAGGGAATGCGCATGAAGGAACAAGCGCTTGCCACCCAGATCACGAATCTCGCGGGTGAAATCCTCATCCCCGTACTTGGGATCGCCAGCGATGGAATGACCGGCGTGCTTGGCATGCACACGAATCTGATGAGTGCGCCCGGTGATGGGACTGGCTTCCACCAGGGTGGCGAACTCGCCAAAACGACGCACGACACGAAATTCGGTCAGCGCCTCCTTGCCCTCGGGATTCACCTCGACCATACGCTCGCCGGAGCGCAGGTTGTTCTTAAGCAGCGGCGCACTGACCTTCTTCTTCGAGGTCGGCCAACTGCCGCGCACCAGCGCCAGATAGCGCTTATCGACGCCATCACCACGCAATGCCTCATGCAGGTGACGCAACATGCTGCGCTTCTTGGCGATCATAAGAAGACCGGAAGTGTCGCGATCCAGGCGATGCACCAGCTCAATATCCTTAGCCTCTGGACGCAACTGACGAAAGGCTTCGATCACGCCGAAGCTGAGGCCGCTGCCACCATGCACTGCGATGCCAGACGGCTTGTTCAGCACAATCAGCGCTTTGTCTTCATAGACGATGGCGCTCTCCAGACGTTCCAGCAGCCCCTGGGCCACCGGTGCCGGCTCGTTCGGTTCGGACAGGCGCAGCGGCGGAACCCGCACGATATCGCCAGCTTGAAGCTTGTACTCCGGCTTGATTCGCCCCTTGTTGACGCGGACCTCGCCCTTACGAAGGATGCGATAAATCAACGTCTTGGGCGCACCTTTCAACTGGGTACGTAGGAAATTGTCGATGCGTTGGCCGGCATATTCCGGCGAAACCTCAAGCAGCTGGACGCCGGAGGTCGGAGAGGCAGGAGTATTCATCTGGGCATCATAACAATTTTTTATGGATTTGAAGCACTTAATGATTACTGCTATAGTCGCGAACGCCGCCAAAAGCGGCCTGGTTTCGGGGTGTTCGCCAAAACTGCCACCCCAACCGCTGCAACCCTTTCAGGACGTAAGGCCGTCCGACAGAAAATTCGCCGCATTGACCGCGATATTTCCGAAATCAAAGCCTCGAGCCATGACGCGTGATCACCCCTTCCAACGGGAGATCACGGTAAATGCAACCCGCTACGGATTCAGCGAGCGGCACCCGATTTTCAAGGGATAAGTGTAGGGTGGAGATGCATAACCGTCGGACTGCGTAGTTTCAAGACGCTTCATTTCGTCCGCTACCGACCGTTGATTCCTCCTCCTGAACAAGTGCTTCTGTCACGACACAGCAAGCAGGAGACGTAGTCGCGATTCCGGCCCCTTTGGCTGGAGTTCGCTGGACACTGGGGTGGCCCGCCTCCCCTGACACGCACCTGACACCGACCGCGAGAGTCGTGTGCGCCAATCGCCGTTTCCGGTAGCCCGGAAACCTATTGGTACCACATGAAAAGAATGCTGATTAACGCGACTCAGCCCGAAGAGTTGCGTGTTGCTCTGGTCGACGGCCAACGCCTGTACGATCTGGACATCGAATCGGGCGCCCGCGAGCAGAAGAAAGCCAACATCTACAAAGGCCGAATCACTCGTATCGAACCCAGCCTCGAGGCTGCCTTCGTCGATTTCGGCGCTGAGCGCCACGGCTTCCTGCCTCTGAAAGAAATCTCCCGCGAGTACTTCAAGAAGTCCCCCGAAGGCCGCATCAACATCAAGGAAGTGCTCAGCGAAGGCCAGGAAGTCATCGTCCAGGTCGAGAAAGAAGAACGTGGCAACAAGGGCGCAGCCCTGACCACCTTCATCAGCCTCGCCGGCCGTTACCTGGTTCTGATGCCGAACAACCCTCGCGCTGGTGGTATCTCCCGCCGCATCGAAGGCGAAGAGCGCAACGAACTGCGTGAAGCGCTGAACGGCCTCAACGCTCCGGCCGACATGGGCCTGATCGTCCGCACTGCCGGCCTCGGCCGCTCCAGCGAAGAGCTGCAGTGGGACTTGGACTACCTGCTTCAACTCTGGAGCGCCATCAAGGAAGCCTCCGGTGAGCGTGGCGCCCCCTTCCTGATCTACCAGGAAAGCAACGTCATCATCCGCGCCATTCGTGACTACCTGCGCCAGGACATCGGCGAAGTGCTGGTCGACAGCGTCGAAGCCCACGAAGAAGCCCTGAGCTTCATCCGCCAGGTGATGCCGCAATACCAGAGCAAGATCAAGCTCTACCAGGACAGCGTCCCGCTGTTCAATCGCTTCCAGATCGAAAGCCAGATCGAAACCGCCTTCCAGCGCGAAGTGAAGCTTCCGTCCGGTGGTTCCATCGTCATCGACCCGACCGAAGCCCTGGTGTCCATCGACATCAACTCGGCTCGCGCGACCAAAGGCGGCGACATCGAAGAAACCGCCCTGCAGACCAACCTGGAAGCGGCCGAAGAAATCGCCCGCCAGCTGCGCCTGCGTGACATTGGTGGCCTGATCGTCATCGACTTCATCGACATGACCCCGGCCAAGAACCAGCGCGCCGTGGAAGAGAAAGTCCGAGAAGCCCTGGAAGCCGACCGCGCCCGTGTGCAGATTGGCCGCATCTCTCGTTTCGGTCTGCTGGAAATGTCCCGTCAGCGCCTGCGTCCGTCCTTGGGCGAGACCAGCGGCATCGTCTGCCCGCGCTGCGACGGCCAAGGCATCATCCGTGACGTCGAATCCCTGTCCCTGGCCATCCTGCGCCTGATCGAAGAAGAGGCCCTCAAGGACCGCACCGCCGAAGTCCGCGCCCAGGTCCCGATCCCGGTTGCCGCGTTCCTGCTCAACGAGAAGCGCAACAGCATCACCAAGATCGAGCTGCGTAGCCGTTCGCGCATCGTCATCCTGCCGAACGACCACCTGGAAACCCCGCACTTCGAAGTCCAGCGCCTGCGCGATGACAGCCCGGAAGTGCTGAGCAGCCAGTCCAGCTACGAAATGACGCCTGCCGAAGCGGAAGAAGTTCAGCCGGTCAGCTCCACCCGCACCCTGGTTCGCCAGGAAGCCGCGGTGAAAACTGTCTCCCCTGAGCGCCCCGCTCCGGCCCCGGTTGCCCCTCAGGCCCCGACGCCCGCACCCGCACCGACCCCGGAACCCAGCCTGTTCAAGGGTCTGGTGAAGTCCTTGGTAGGACTGTTCGCCGGTAAGGAAGAGCCCAAGGTCGAAGCCGAGAAGCCTTCCACCGAGCGTCAGCCGCGCAGTGAAGAACGCCGTAGCGGTCGCCAGCAGAATCGTCGCCGCGACGGTCGTGAGCCCCGCGAAGGTCGTGAAGGCCGCCGTGAGGACGATCGCAAGCCTCGCGAAGAGCGTCAGCCGCGCGAAACCCGTGAGGCGCGCGAAGGCCAGGAAGTTCGCCGCGAGCGTGGCGAGCGTCCGGCCCGCGAAGAGCGCCAGCCGCGTGAGGAGCGCCAACCTCGCGAGGAGCGTCAGCCGCGTGAACCGCGTGAAGAGCGCCAGCCCCGCGAAGAGCGTCAGCCACGCGAGCCTCGCGAAGAACGCCAGCCGCGTGAAGAGCGCCAACCTCGCGAAGAGCGTCAGCCTCGTGAGCCCCGTGAAGGCCAGGAAGGTCGCCGCGAGCGTGGCGAACGCGCCGAACGTCCGGCCCGCGAAGAACGCCAGCCGCGTGAAGAGCGTCAACCTCGTGAAGAGCGCCAGCCCCGTGCAGAACTGGCCCAGGCTGATGCCGAGGCGGTCGACGAAGAACTGCTGAACAACGAAGAGCTGCTGCAGGACGACGAACAGGAAGGCGCCGATGGCGAACGTCCCCGTCGCCGTTCCCGTGGCCAGCGTCGCCGCAGCAATCGCCGCGAGCGCCAGCGCGAAGCAAACGGTGATGAGCTGGAAGAAGGCCAGGAAGATCAGGAAGGCGCCGAACAGGCTGCCCCGGCCGACGCCGTCCAGATCGCTGCAGTAGCCGCCACCGCCGCGGTCACCGCAGACCTGGTCGCAGAAGCAACTGCTGAAGCACCGGCCGCGGCCGAAACTCCGGCTGCTGATGCTCCGGTTGCCGAAGTCGTGGTCGCCCAAGCCGAGGAAGCCGCTCCGGTCGTCGAACAGGCTCCGGTGGTCGAGGAAGCCCCGGCCGTGGTCGAAGCCCCTCAGGTCGTTGAAGCGGCCCCGGTCGAAGCCGAAGCCGAAGCGCCTGCCGTCGCTTCCGTCGAGGAAGCACCGACTGCAGAGCCTCAGGTCGAAGAGCTGGTTCGTGCGCCCTCCAGCGGTGGCCGTGCTCCCAACGACCCGCGTGAAGTGCGTCGCCGTCAGCGCGAAGCCGAGCGTCTGGCCAAGGAAGCCGAAGAGGCTGCTGCCAAGGCCGTTGACGCGGTAGCCGCTGCCGAACCGCTCTCCGCTGCCGTACACGCCATCGCCGGCGTGGAAGAGGAAGTGGTCGCCCCCGAGCAGAAGGTTGAAGAAGCTGCCGAACAGGCTGTAGAGGCTCCGGCCGAACAGACTGAGAAAGTGGCTGGAGCAGCCGAAGCCGAAGCACCGGCCCAAGCCGATACCAAGGCCGAGGAAGAAGAGAAGGACGAAGCCAAGGACGAGACCAAACCGGTCGTCTGAATCCAAGCCTGAAAAAGAAAGGGGATGCCATCGGCATCCCCTTTTTTTCATTCCGTTATTTAACTCCCCTACTCCACCTCATCCTCCGCCTGGACGCCGAACTGCAACTCGGCCAGTCGCGCATAGAGCGGGCTGCTGGCCACGAGTTGCGCGTGACGACCGACCGCAATCACTTTTCCCCGCTCCATCACAGCGATGCGATCGGCATTCTGCACGGTGGCCAGACGGTGGGCGATCACCAGCGTGGTGCGCCCGCTCATCAGGGCCGGCAGGGCCTGCTGGATCAGGTGTTCGCTTTCTGCATCAAGGGCGCTGGTGGCCTCGTCCAGCAGCAGGATGGGTGCATCCACCAGCAGGGCTCGGGCAATGGCCAGACGCTGGCGTTGGCCACCGGAAAGGCCGATGCCGCCCTCCCCCAGGTGCGTCTGGTAGCCCTGCGGCAGACGGCTGATGAATTCGTGGGCATGGGCCGCACGCGCGGCAGCCTCCACTTCGGCATCACTGGCCTCGGGGCGTCCGTAGCGGATGTTGTCTTCGACGCTGCCGTAGAACAGCGCGGGATTCTGGGACACCAGGGCGAAACAGCGGCGCAGGTCGACAGGGTCGAGTTGCTGCAACTCCACGCCCTCGACACGGATGCTGCCCGCCTGGGGGTCGAAGAAACGCAGCAGCAGCTCGAAGACCGTCGACTTGCCCGCGCCCGAGGGCCCGACCAGCGCCAGGGTCTCGCCAGGGCGAACGTCCAGGCTGACGCCATCCAGAGCGTTCACTTCAGGCCGACTGGGATAGGCGAAGCAAACGGCCTCCAATTCGATACGCCCACTGACACGTTCCGGCAGTGTCACCCGCCCCTCAGCCGGGGCATGGATGGCGTTGCGCGCCTGGAGCAACTCGGCGATACGCTCGGCCGCACCGGCGGCGCTCTGCAGTTCACCGATCACTTCACTGATGGCACCGAAGGCCGCCCCCACGATCAAGCTGTAGAACACGAAGGCCGCCAGGTCGCCGGGAGAGATACGCCCGGCGATGACGTCCGTTCCGCCGACCCAAAGCATGACCCCAACCGCTCCCAGCACCAGCAGGATCACCAGAGTGATCAGCCAGGCACGCTGGGTAATGCGGTGCAGTGCAGCGTCAAAGGCGCCTTCCACCGTGCTGGCGAAACGTTGGCGATCCTGGGCCTGGTGGTTGTACGCCTGCACCGTCTTGATCTGCCCCAGGGTTTCGCCAACGTAGCTGCCGACATCGGCGATACGGTCCTGGCTCTGCCGCGACAGGCGCCGCACCCGGCGCCCGAAAATGAGAATAGGCGCCAGCACCAGCGGCAACGCCAGCAGCACGATGCCGGTCAGCTTGGGATTGGTGACGAACAGCAGGCCGATGCCGCCCACGAGCATGATGCCATTACGCAGCGCCATGGAGAGGGACGAGCCGATCACCGATTGCAGCAGCGTCGTGTCAGCTGTAAGCCGAGACTGGATCTCCGAGGCGCGGTTGCTCTCGTAGAAACCTGGATGCAGCTGGATCAGGTGATCGAACACGCGCTTGCGGATGTCCGCGACGAATCGCTCGCCTATCCAGGACACCAGGTAAAAGCGCGTGAAGGTACCGACGGCCAGCGCCAGCACCAGACCGAAGAACAGCATGATCGAATGCTGCAACGACGCCTGGGATTGGGTGGCCAGGCCCTGGTCCACCAACAGGCGGATGCCCTGGCCCATGGACAAGGTGATTCCGGCAGTGAACAACAACGCCAGCAGCGCACCCAACACTCGCCAGCGATAGGGCGAAACGAAGCGACCGGCCATGCGCAGCGCATTGCGCTGCCTTGCAGAAAAAAGGGATGCCATGGAGAGACTCAGTCGGATTGCCTAAGGGGGTTGCCTGCGCACTGCGCGGCGGCAGCGGGCGCTTCGGCCCACCACCCCACCAGACAGAGGCAGAGCGCCACCAGGTTGGTGGACAGAGGATTGAATGCCTGGATCAGCAAGCTCGGAGTGAACAGCGCCACATCCAGCAGTAGGCCGATCAACAGCGCCGCCGCCAGCGCCAGGGGCCAGCGCTGTTTGCGTACCCGCAACAGGATCAGCGCCAGGGTGATTTCCGCCAGTCCGGCAATGGTCGTTACCTGCTCCACGCGAGTCAGGCCATGGGCGGCAATCATCAATTTCTCGTCGGCGCTCAGCCAGAGCAGTTTGGGCACCAGACCGTGGTAGAGGAACAACAGCGCCAACCCCCAACGGGCCAACGAGGCGAAGCGACGTGATTCAGCGGTCGGCATTCAGGAAGCGCCCCTCATGGTCGGGCGACGGCAACAGGCAGACATCGTGCCGGCCGAAAAGGCGGTAGCGATTCAGGGCAATACGGTCATAGCACCAGTCGCGCAGGCCCAAGGGCAGAAAGCGGAAAACGCCCAGCAGCGGCCAGGGGGCCGGCAACTGACGGACGATTCGTGCGATGGCCTCGGAGCGGACGAACAGCTCGCGGCCTTCCACATAGAGCATGGTGGCGAAGCTATCGGTGGGCAGGCCGAACCAGCGCAGGATCGCCTGCCCTTCCACCGACTGTACCGAGGCAAGCTTGAACACCCGCGCCCGGTCATGGCGGATCAGGAACTTCGCCCAGCCGTTACAGAGCTTGCACACCCCGTCAAACAGCACGACGCGCTCGCCGGAGCGGACATGGGGCGGGTACTGCTCGGCATCCATCACGATGCTCCTGAATCCACGAGGAAGTGCCGTCGATGGTAGCCGATCTCCCCGGATACCGGTGCTCAGCCTCAGGCCGGGTCGCCCCACCCCACGGGATAGAGCAGCTCCTCTTTGTAGCCCGCCCAGACGCGCACGGCATCCGGGAAGGCTTCATCCAGGGCCGGATCACCACTGTCCACCAGCAACGGCCGGCCCTCCAGGGTAGCGAGCTTGCGTTTGGTGGCGACCACCCTCAGGTGATCCAGACCGATGGCCCGCAGCACCCTGGGGCTGATCTGCTGGTTGCCCCGGCCGATGATGTGCCCTTGGCCGCCGATGGCCGTGACCAGCAACCGCGCCGGATGGCCGTCCACCAGCGCGAAAAGCTGGCTTTCGGTCACGTCTCGGGCGATCACCAGACCGTTCTCGACCACGTCGACGCCCAGCAGCGTGGTGTCCAGCCCCAGGTTGGCTGCCAGGCCATGGAGGGTGGAGCCCGGCCCGAGTACATAGCGCACGCCCTCCTCCCAGCTGTCGTTTAGCCAGTCGGCCAGGTCCACCAGCACCAGCTCTTCCGACTCCATCCCGCCTTGCTTGACGTGCTGCATGAAGTGGCCTTCCTCGGGCACGGTCAGCTCGCCATACCAGCGCGCCGCGACCTTGCCGTCACGCAGGGCCGCTTCGTCCAGGTCGCGCACCTCGCCACTGGCCAGGCGCACCAGGCCACCCTTCACCAGGCGCCGCGCCAGTTCCCCGGCGGCGCGCGGGCTGATGGCATAGACGCCGGAGTGGATCTTCACGCCGGCGGGAATACCCAGCACCGGCTGGCCTTCACGCACTGCGGCGCTGACATCCCGCGCCGTGCCGTCTCCACCGGCGAAGAGAATCAAGGCAACGCCGGTATCCTGCAGGGCGTCGACAGCATGCCGAGTGTCCTCTGCAGAGGTCATGGGGCCGTCGAGATGGCCTAGTACGCGGTGGTCGAAGCCCATATCCGCCAACAGGTCGGCGCCCATCGGGCCGGGGAAGGTGAGGAACTGGATGCGCCCGACAAGCGGCAGCAGACATTCCAGGGCCAGGCGAGTGCGCGCTGCCGCACGGGGCTCCGCGCCTCTGGCAAGGGCCTCTGCGGCTACGCCGTCGCTACCCTTGAGCGCAGCCGGGCCGCCCAGACCGGCCAGGGGATTGATGATCAGGCCCATATGGAACAAGGACATGCTTACCTCGAACTGAACTGTCGCCCCGCACTGGGGGTCCACCTACCACGACCAGAACATTCGCAGTTGGCATATTCAATGCTAGTGTTTCTTGGTCGTTCTTTTTTCTGGCGTAACGTTGGCGCCAACTGTCACCGCGCTTTCATCTATCCTACCTAGACTGCGCGCACCACCTGAAGAGGAGACAGGCCATGAGTTTGCATGACAGCACTTCCGATCGCCGCGTGATCCCGCTACGGAATCGTCGTCCCGTAGGCGGCGCCGTCATCGACGCCCAGGGCCGTGAGATTCCCATCACCGAATCCATGATCCAGCGCGCCTGCCAGGAACTGCACAAGCAGTTGGAGTCTGAGCTGAAACAGGCTTGAGCACTCCTGGCCCGGGGTGATTCCGGGCCACTTCCTACACCAGTTCCGCGCCCAGCGCCCGGACAATCTCCGCCAACCTGGGGGCTTCCCCCATCAAACGCACCCGCAACCCGTCGATCTCCCGGCGCACCGGATAGTGCTTGCGCAGGGCATCGAAAGCAGCGCGTCGCTTCGCCTCATCGCCCACCAGGCTGCGACGGAAATCCGCATCGTCGCGGCGCGGGTCATACACCGCGCGGCACAGGGTCGCCAGCGCCCAGCTCGGGTCGCAACTGGCATCCAGGGCCAGTTCCCCCAGCCAGGGGGTCGGTAGCAGCTCATCCAATTGCACACTTTCCGCTTGCCCACCGACCCGGCACCAGGCCTGGTAGATCTGCGCCGTGCCGCGCAACTTGCCGTCCAGGCTGTATCCGGCGATGTGCGGCGTGGCGATACGGCAAAGGCGCGCCAGCTCAACGTCCGCCCGGGGCTCGCCTTCCCAGACATCCAGCACCGCGCGCACGTCCGGGCGGCGGCCAAGCAGCTCGCGCAGGGCCTGGTTGTCCACTACGGCACCACGGCTGGCGTTGATCAGCCAGGCACCGGAGCGCAGCCGCGCAAGGCGACCGGCGTCCAACAGGTGATGAGTCGGGTGCCCACCGCCGCTGTCCAGCGGCGTGTGCAGGCTGATGGCGTCGCAGTCGCGAAGGATGGTCGCGAGATCGACGAAGTCGCCCCCTTCAGTGGCCTGCCGCGGCGGATCGCACACCAGCACCCGCCACCCGAGACCACGCAGCACGTCCACCAAGCGCCCGCCCACCTGGCCGGCACCCACGACGCCAAAGGTGCGCGAACCGAGGTCCACGCCTTCGTCCTCGGCCAGCACCAACAGGCTACCGAGCACGTAGTCCACCACGCCGCGGGCGTTGCAACCGGGGGCGCTGGACCAGGCGATACCGGCCTCGGTGAAGTAGTCGAGGTCCAGGTGATCGGTCCCGATCGTGCAGGTGCCGACAAAGCGCACCGGGCTACCCGCCAGCAGCGCGCGATCGACGCGGGTCACCGAACGCACCAGGAGCAGATCGGCGTCTGCCAGCGCGGCAGCATCGATGGCGCGCCCCGGCAGACGGCGTATTTTCCCCAAGCCGCCAAAGAAGGCATCGACCAGGGGTATGTTTTCGTCGGCAACAATTTGCATGGCAGGCTCCGGCAGAGAGGCCGTCATTTTACGCAATCCCCTCGGCAGATGCCCGTATCACGGGCCGTCGCCCCTCTTTTCTGACCAAGGCGTCAGGGCGTAGACTAGGCGTCCCTCAGCCTCCACGTCCCGTTCCGCCGGCAGCCTCTGCTGCAAAGGCTGGGACCGTGCACCGTCGCGAGCCCGTCGCGACCAGGCAACGCCCAGATTCCCGTCAGCCACCCTTTGCATGGACACCACCGGTATGCCCGGAGGATGACTTATCGATATGGAACTATCAGTGACCCAACCTCAAACCCGTTTCAGCCGCGCCAGCACGGAACTGCGCGCGCTGCTCAAGCTGGCGGCGCCGATCATGATCGCCCAGCTTTCCAACACCGCCATGGGTTTCGTCGACGCGGTGATGGCCGGCCGCGTCAGCCCCCGCGACCTGGCTGCCGTGGCGCTCGGCAACTCCATCTGGATTCCGGTGTTCCTGCTGATGACCGGCATCCTCCTTGCCACCACCGCCAAGGTCGCCGAGCGCTTTGGCGCCGGCAAACCGGACGAGATCGGACCGCTGGTGCGCCAGGCCCTCTGGCTGGCGCTGGTGGTAGGTATCTGCGGCGCCTTGCTGCTGATCAATGCGCGCCCCGTTCTGCAGCTGATGGGCGTGGACCCTGACCTGGTCGACCCGGCCATGGGTTACCTGCACGGCATCGCCTTCGGTTTTCCGGCGGTGGCCCTCTACTACGTGCTGCGCTGCTTCAGCGACGGTCTGGGCCGTACCCGCCCGAGCATGGTGTTGGGCATCT
This sequence comes from Pseudomonas sp. OTU5201, assembly GCF_038440135.1. Taxonomy (NCBI): domain Bacteria; kingdom Pseudomonadati; phylum Pseudomonadota; class Gammaproteobacteria; order Pseudomonadales; family Pseudomonadaceae; genus Pseudomonas; species Pseudomonas sp. OTU5201. The sequence continues at coordinate 202,544 of NZ_JASATC010000001.1, forward strand.
GCGGCCTGCTGCTGAACATTCCCCTGAACTACATCCTGATCTACGGCCACCTCGGCATGCCCGCTCTGGGTGGCGTGGGCTGTGGCTGGGCCAGCGGCGCAGTGATGTGGTTCATGCTGCTGGGCATGCTGAGCTGGGTAACCCGCGCCCCAGCCTACAAGCCGAGCCGGCTGTTCGGCCAGTTCGACAAACCGCAGTGGTCGATGATCAAGCGCCTGCTTTCCATCGGCGGCCCCATCGGCATCGCCGTATTCGCCGAATCGAGCATTTTCGCCGTGATCGCACTGCTGATCGGCGGACTGGGCGCCACCGTGGTGGCTGGGCACCAGATCGCGCTTAACTTCAGCGCCCTGATCTTCATGATCCCGTACGCCCTGGCGATGGCGGTCACCGTGCGCGTCGGCCAGGCGCTGGGCCGTGGCGAGCCGCGCGCCGCGCGCTTCGCCGCAGGTATTGGTATCGGCGCCGCACTGGCCTATGCCTGCTTGTCCGCCAGCCTGATGCTGTTGTTCCGCGAACTGATCGCGAAAATGTACTCGCCTGATCCGCAAGTGATCGCAGTAGCAGCCATGCTGATTGTCTACTCGGCGCTGTTCCAGTTCTCCGACGCCATCCAGGTAGCGGCTGCTGGCGCCCTGCGTGGCTACCAGGACACCCGCGCGACCATGGTCATCACCCTCTTCGCCTACTGGGGCATCGGCCTACCGGTGGGTTATGCCCTCGGCCTGTCCGACTGGCTGGGCGAACCCAGTGGGCCCAAGGGGCTTTGGCAGGGGTTGGTGGTGGGCCTGACCTGTGCTGCGGTGCTGCTCAGCCTGAGACTGGCGCGCAGCGCACGGGCAAGGATTCGCCGCTGACAAAAAAGGGCTGCACTGAGCGGCCCTTTTTTCATTCACATTGGCGTGAGACCAGCCGGGGCTCGCTGAACGCCAGCCCCCGGCTCTGCACGCGCGCAGGGTTCATGTTCGAGCCTGGGGCGAAGCAGAAGGGCATCAATCTGCCTTCTTGCGAATCCAGTAAAAGTAGGTGCCGGCCTCTTCCGACTGGTCCAGCAGTTCATGGCCAAGGAAGACACAGAACTTCGGGATATCGCGGCGCGTGGAAGGGTCCGTGGCGATCACCTTGAGCAGGCCGCCGGCCGGCAGGTCGCGCACTTTGTTGTGCAGCATCATCACCGGTTCGGGGCAGTTCAGGCCGGTGGCGTCGAGGATGGCATCAGGCTGTTGGGACATGGGGCACTCCAAAAACTGGCGGCTATTGTGGCGCAAAGCCGAGTGTCCGCCCAGCCTTGCCACGCGTACTGCGACGTCCGGCCACAGCGCCACACAACCTTGGATGGGCGTTCCTGGCCCGCTCACTCGGGCAAGCTGGACGGAACATGACCGCCAGCGGAAATCCGATGCGCCCCACCAGTCTGATTCTCATTCTTCTCCTGCTGGGCGGCTGCGCTGCCCGCGAGCAGCTTCCCGACTACAGCACCCTCACCGACCGCGCGCTGCCTGCGACCCACTTCGAGACAGTGATCACCGCCCGGGACGGCACCCGGCTTTCCGCCACCGTCTTCCAGCCGGCGCTGAAGCCCGGCGAGCAAGCGCCCCTGGTCGTTCACACCCACGGCTGGGGCGGCTGGCGGGTGACCGGGCCGGACGGCTTCTACGGCCAACAGATGATGTCCGGGCGAGCCGCGCTCAAGGCCTGGCAGGCCGGTTTCTGGGTGATCAGCTACGACCAGCGCGGCTGGGGCGGCAGCGACGGCGATATCGAGATGATGGACCCGCGTTACGAAGTGCAGGACGCCCTGGCGGTGATCGACTGGGCCGCCGCCCACCTGCCGCGGCTGACCATGGACCGCCCCGGCGATCCACGTGTCGGCATGCTCGGCGAAAGCTATGGTGGCGCCGTGCAGTTGCTGGCCTCGGCGGAAGATCCGCGCATCGACGCCATAGTGCCCATCGCGACCTGGTACGACCTGTCCGAGGCCCTTGCCCCGGGCGGACGCATGAAAGTCGGCTGGACTGGCGTACTGCTGGGCCTCGGCATCGCCACTGGCTACGACCTGGGAAAGTTCACCCAGGCGCCTTACCTGAAGAGCGCCGGCGGCGATATGACGCCCGAAGTACGGGCGGAGCTCAAGTCCCACAGCCTTTCCAGCTACTGCCAACGCGGCCAGCGCCCGCACGCAGACGCGCTGCTGATCCAGGGCCTGCGCGACACCCTATTCCCCCTCGACCAGGGGCTGGCCATCCGCGATTGCCTGGATCAGGGCGACGCCGATGTGCGCTTCCTGGGCATGCAGGGTGGGCATATCCTGCCGCCGCCCCTGCAGCGCTGGAGCGGCTTGCCACCCTTCAACAACGAGCCCGTGCTGCATTGCGGTGGCCGCGCCATCAACCTCTATCAGGCGGTGGTTGCCTGGTACGAGGACAAGCTGCGCGGCCGGCCCGGCGTCGCCGACAGCGTGCCGGACCTTTGCCTCAGCCTCGACCTGGATCACGGCCTGGCGCTGCAACAGCCCCCGCAGATGGAGGCGCCACAGACCCTGCCGGAGACGCGCATTCGCCCGCTGACCAGCGGATGGCTCAGCCCTTCCCGCTTCATCCCGCTGCGCCAGGTCGACAACGTCAGTGGACTGGTGGGTACCGCACGGCTGCAGTTGCAGCGCGACGCCGACACACCGCTGCTGTTCGCCTCCCTGGCCGTGCGCCGCGCCGGAGGCCGCCTCGAAGTGCTCAGCGAACAGGTCACCCCACTCAACGCCCGCCAGGTTGAGCTGGCAGCCGTCAGCGCCCTGCTCCAGCCCGGCGAACAGCTGGGTCTGAAAGTCAGCGGTTTCAGCGGCCAGTACTTGTTCAACAGCTCCTGGAGCCCGCAGTCGACCACGCTCAAGGGGGAGGTCCGCCTGCCGGCGTTGATCCCCCTGGAGACGCCACTGGCCAGCCAGTGAACGGCGGCGCAGCATGAGGTTTTCCCATGGGAGCGGGCCATGTCCGAAGCCCCCGAGCGCAGCTGGTGCGTCAAGCGACTGGATGACAACGGCAACGAGTTCGTCCTGCGCGACGGCCTGACCCGGGCAGAAGCCGAGCGCCTGGTAGCGGAGTACCAGGCGCGTGGACACAAGCAGAGCTACTGGGTGGAGCGAGTGCCGGCGCTATAGCCTGCGCAGATGGCAGGTCACTTCCTCGCGGTCGTGATAGAGCTGCTTGCAGCCGATAAAGACCTTCAGCCCGCGCCCTTTCAGCCCGTCGTCAATGCGCGCCAGCAGCTTCCGCACTTCGGCGTAGCGCTGCTTCATCGGCAGCTTGAGGTTGACCACCGCTTCCTGGCACCAGCCTTCGCCCAGCCAGGTTTCAATCATCGCGGCAGTGCGCGCAGGCTTCTCGACGATGTCGCACACCATCCAGTTCACCGGCCGGCGCGGCTTGAAGGTGAAACCGTCGGCACGCTGGTGTTCGACGAAGCCGGAATACATCAGGCTCTCCGCCATGGGGCCGTTATCGACGGCGGTGACCTTGATCTCCCGCTGCACCAGCTGCCAGGTCCAGCCACCGGGGGCTGCGCCCAGATCCACTGCAGTCATGCCAGGTGCCAGGCGCTTGTCCCAATCGACGCGGGGGATGAAGTGGTGCCAGGCCTCTTCCAGCTTGAGGGTCGAGCGGCTCGGCGCCTCGCGGGGAAACTTAAGACGCGGGATGCCCATGGGCCAGAGCGCCGAGTTGTTGGACTCGGCCATGCCGACGAACGCCTGTCGGCCACTGCGGAAGGTCAGCAACAGGCGCGGCAGTTGCGGGTCGTCCTTGAGCTTGCCGGCCTTGATCAGGGCGCTGCGCAGTGGCTTCTCGAACTTGCGGCAGAAGGTGGACAGTTCCTTGCCTTCGTTGGTGTCCAGCACCTCCAGCCAGAGGCTGCCGCACACCGGGTAGCCGGCCAGTGCCTCCAACAGCACGCCGATGCGGTCGGTTTCCGGCAGCTCGACGTATTCGCCACGGGCCCACTGGCGCGGAAAGATCAACTGACTGAAACGCACCTTGCGCATCAACCGCTCGGCGCCGCCGGGCTCGCTGCAGACGAACTCGGCGCAGGCGCTATGGGGCTTGGCCTTGGAATAACCCGCCACATCGAGGTGGGCGGCGTGCTCGGCGATTTCAGCACAGACCTCACCCTCGAAACCGGGGCGGCAGTGCAACAGCAAGGTGTTCATCGGGTGGGTTCCTCCTGGGCGCGCACTATAGTTGCGCAACGCCCGTTTTCACACAGAAAAGGAAGGAAATTCCTACAGCCGGACAGCGTCATCAGAGGAGCCCGGCCCACCCTGCCGGTCGGCTGACGTGGCAGGACCCGCCAAGCGGAGCTAGGGTTTTAGCTTCCGTACGAGCAGCCGGCCCATGCCGTGTGGGCCTCAAGGAGAGATCCCGATGCCTTCCCTGGATAGCCTCAACTGCCGCCGCAGCCTCGAAGTCGCAGGCAAGACCTTTCACTACTTCAGCTTGCCCGAGGCCGCCAAGCGCCTGGGTGCGATCGACAAGCTGCCCATGTCGATGAAGGTGCTGCTGGAGAACCTGTTGCGCTGGGAGGATGACGAAACGGTCAATGCTACCGACCTCAAGGCCCTGGCCGAATGGCTCGGCCCGCGCAGTTCGGATCGGGAAATCCAGTACCGCCCCGCCCGGGTGCTGATGCAGGACTTCACTGGCGTGCCGGCCGTGGTGGACCTGGCCGCCATGCGCGCCGCCGTCGCGGCGGCCGGTGGCGACCCGCAGCGCATCAACCCGCTGTCGCCGGTGGACCTGGTGATCGACCATTCGGTGATGGTGGACCGCTTCGCCTCCCAGGCCGCCTTCGGAGAGAACGTCGAGATCGAAATGCAGCGCAACGGCGAGCGCTATGCCTTCCTGCGTTGGGGCCAGCGGGCCTTCGACAACTTTAGCGTGGTGCCTCCCGGCACGGGTATCTGCCACCAGGTCAACCTCGAATACCTCGCCCGTACGGTCTGGACCCGTGAAGAAGGCGGCCTCACCTACGCCTTCCCCGACACCCTGGTAGGCACCGATTCCCACACCACGATGATCAACGGCCTCGGCGTGCTCGGCTGGGGCGTCGGCGGCATCGAAGCTGAAGCCGCCATGCTCGGCCAGCCAGTGTCGATGCTGATTCCCGAAGTGATTGGCTTCAAGCTAACCGGCAAGCTACGTGAAGGCATTACCGCCACCGATCTGGTGCTCACCGTCACCCAGATGCTGCGCAAGAAGGGGGTGGTGGGGAAATTCGTCGAGTTCTACGGCGACGGCCTGGCCGACCTGCCCCTGGCCGACCGCGCCACCATCGCCAACATGGCCCCGGAGTACGGCGCCACCTGCGGCTTCTTCCCGGTTGACGAGATCACCCTCGGCTACCTGCGCCTCTCAGGCCGACCGGAAGAAACCGTGCAACTGGTGGAGGCCTACAGCAAGGCCCAGGGCCTATGGCGCGAACCTGGCCATGAGCCATTGTTCACCGATTCGCTCTCGCTGGACCTCGGTAGCGTCGAGGCCAGCCTGGCCGGCCCCCGCCGCCCCCAGGACCGCGTGCCGCTGCCCCAGGTGCCCAGGGCTTTCGACGACCTGCTGAACCTGCAACTCAAATCCTCCGGCACACGTGGTGCCGGCAAGGCCAGCGTGACGCTGGACGATGGCGAACGCTTCAATCTCGAAGATGGCGCCGTGGTCATCGCCGCCATCACCTCCTGCACCAACACCTCCAACCCCAGCGTGATGATGGCCGCCGGCCTGCTGGCGAAGAAGGCCGTGGAAAAGGGCCTGAGCCGAAAACCCTGGGTGAAGTCCTCCCTCGCCCCGGGTTCCAAGGTAGTGACCGAGTACTTCCGCGCGGCCGGCCTCACGCCCTATCTGGACCAGCTCGGCTTCAACCTGGTGGGCTACGGCTGCACCACCTGCATCGGCAACTCCGGGCCCCTGCTCGACCCCATCGAGAAGGCCATCCAGCAAGCGGACCTGACGGTGGCCTCGGTGCTCTCGGGCAACCGCAACTTCGAAGGACGTGTGCATCCCCTGGTGAAAGCCAACTGGCTGGCGTCGCCACCGCTGGTAGTGGCCTATGCATTGGCGGGCAGTGTGCGCGTGGATGTTGCCAGCCAGCCCCTGGGCCAGGGCAAGGATGGCCAGCCGGTCTATCTCAAGGATGTCTGGCCAAGCCAGCAAGAAATCGCCGCAGCCATCCAGAAGGTGGATACCGCCATGTTCCGCAAGGAATACGCCGAAGTCTTCGCCGGCGACGAGCAATGGCGCGCGATCAAGGTGCCCGAATCCGATACCTACGCCTGGCAGGCGGACTCGACCTATATCCAGCACCCGCCCTTCTTCGCCGACATCACCGGTGCGCCGCCGAAAGTGGAAGACGTCCACCAGGCGCGCATCCTGGCCCTGCTCGGTGATTCGGTGACCACCGACCACATCTCCCCGGCCGGTAACATCAAGGCCGACAGCCCGGCTGGGCGCTATCTGCGCGAGCACGGCGTCGCCCCTGCCGACTTCAACTCCTACGGCTCACGGCGCGGCAACCATGAAGTAATGATGCGCGGCACCTTCGCCAATATCCGTATTCGCAACGAGATGCTTGGTGGCGAGGAAGGCGGGAACACCCTGCACCTGCCCAGCGGTGAAAAACTGGCCATCTATGACGCTGCCATGCGTTACCAGGACGAAGGCACGCCGCTGGTGATAGTCGCCGGCAAGGAATACGGCACCGGCTCCTCCCGCGACTGGGCGGCCAAGGGCACCAACCTGCTGGGGGTCAAGGCGGTAATCGCCGAGAGCTTCGAGCGTATCCACCGCTCCAACCTGGTGGGCATGGGCGTGTTGCCCCTGCAGTTCAAGGAGGGCGTCGACCGCAAGACCCTCAACCTCACCGGCAAGGAAACCCTGACCATCAGCGGCCTGGACGGCGCCAGCCTGCGCCCACACATGGACCTGCACCTGGAAATCACCCGCGATGGCGGCTCGAAGGAGCAAGCTGAACTACTGTGCCGCATCGACACCCAGAACGAGGTGGAGTACTTCAAGGCCGGCGGCATCCTCCACTACGTTCTGCGGCAACTCCTGGCGGGCTAACCTCCCGGCGCGGCCCGCGGAAAAGCGCAGGCCGCGCCGCGTGACGCGCTTTCAGCCTTTCACCAGGCCCAGGTCCTGGGCACTGCGGCCGTAGACATCCTCCAACCGTTCGATGTCGTCCTCGCCCAGGTAGCTACCGGACTGGACCTCGATGATTTCCAGCGGAATCTTGCCGGGGTTGGCCAGGCGGTGGATCGAGGCGATGGGGATGTAGGTGGACTGGTTTTCGGTGAGCAGGAAGGTCTTGTCGTCACAGGTCACCCGTGCGGTACCGGACACCACTATCCAGTGCTCGGCGCGGTGGTGGTGCATCTGCAGCGAGAGCTGCGCCCCCGGCTTCACGGTGATGTGCTTGACCTGGTGACGGGAACCCGAGTCCACCGAGTCGTAGCCGCCCCAGGGACGATAGACCTGGCAGTGGCTCTGGGTTTCCTGGCGGCCACAGGCGTCCAGTGCGCCGACCAGCTTCTTCACCTCTTGCACCTTGTCCTTGTGGGCGATCATCACCGCATCACGGGTTTCCACCACCACCACGTCCTCCAGGCCCAGCAGCGTGACCAGCTTGGAGTTGCCGTGGACATAGCAATTGCGGCTGTCGTGGGTGAGCACATCGCCCTTGAGCACGTTGCCATCGCCGTCCTTGGTGTGGACTTCCCAGAGGGACGACCAACTCCCCACATCGTTCCAGCCAGCGCTGAGCGGTACCACGCAGGCCCGGGAGGTTCTTTCCATCACGGCATAGTCGATGGAGTTCTCCGGGCAGCACTCAAAGGTGCCGGCATCGATGCGCAGCACGTCGCGCTCGACCTTGCTGCGCTCAAGCGCCAGCACGCAGGTGTCGTAGATGTCCGGTTCATGGTTGCGCAGCTCGTCCAGATAGCGGCTGGCGCGGAACAGGAACATGCCGCTATTCCAGTAATAACCGCCGCTGCGCACGAACTCGGCGGCGCGGCCGCTGTCCGGTTTTTCGACGAATTGCTCGACCCGGTACGCCCCCGGCTGCAGCTCCGCCCCCTCTTCGCCACGTGCGGCCTTGATGTAGCCGAAACCGGTCTCGGGGCGTTCGGCGGGAATGCCGAACAGCACCAACTCGCCGTCCTCCGCGGCCGCCCGGCCGATCTCCAGGGCCTGGCGCAGCCCACCCTGGTCGGTGATCACGTGGTCGGCCGGCAGCACCAGCAGCAGTTCATCGCGGCCTTCGGCAAGCATCCGCAGGGCGGCAATGGCCACTGCCGGTGCCGTGTTGCGACCGAAAGGTTCCAGCAGGATGCCCTGGGCGGTCATGCCGATACCGGCCAACTGCTCGTTGACGATGAAGCGGTGCTCCTGGTTGCACACGATGATCGGTCGTTCGATGCCGTCGCCACCTAGGCGCTGCATGGTCTGCTGGAACAGCGTGTGCTCACCGGCCAGGGCCAGGAACTGTTTGGGGTACAGCTTGCGCGACAGCGGCCAGAGTCGCGAACCACTGCCACCGGACAAAATCACTGGAATCATGCCTGCTCTCCTCTCAACCCTCGAATCCACCTGGGCCGCGCCGTCTTCCCGACGACCGGCCGGATCAAGCCTCCGGCACGTCCTGTGCCGGGGAAACGCATGCTTCAGTCGCGCTCGCCCACCTGCGGTGGCGTGGCGAACAGCTGGGTGATGTCACCACCCAACCGGTAGGTTTTCAGCGGCTCGATGGAGCGGCGCCACTCTTCGGTGCTGGGCGCGCAGCGGTAGAGCGCGCAATAGGGTTCCAGCCAGGCGAACTTGCCGTCCTCTTGCAGGTCTTCCAGCTCCTGCTTGAAGCCGGTCTTCTCTTCGAAGCGCCGTGGGTTCTCGATGCCCTGCTCCACGCGCGTGGCCAGGCGCTGGATCGCCCGGTGATTGTCCGCGCGCAGGTCGATGCCGTTGGCCTGGGCGAATGCCATCATCATCATCAGCGGGCCCATGCTGTAGTTGTGGTACGCCAGGGCGCGCGTCTCGCGGCGCAGCTCGTTGGGCAGGTAGCCCTCCGCATCGACCTGCGAGACGCCGATGCGCAGTTGCGCCACGGACCAGTCGAACAGGTCGCGACGATCAACCACGACCGAAGCGGCCATCACCGCCCAGGCGGCCCAGTACTGATGGTTGTTGAGGCGCTCCAGCGGCTGGTCGCGCCAGTCCGCCACCACCTGCTGGCCGAGCCGGCCGATCCAAGCCTCAATGGGGCGGGTTTGCGCCTCGCGTCCGGCCAGGGGCTGGGATCGGGAAAACTTCAACCGCAGATAAGCCGACGAAATGCTGCCCAGGGCCCACTTGCGCATGGACTTGCCGGTATGGGTGTACTCCCGGCTCAGCAGCGCCTCGGCAGCTGCCCACTGGCCGAGCCATTCCAAGGCGCAGTCGAGGTGCCCTTCGCGCCCCAGCCGCAACCAGGCAGCCACCTGCTTGTTGACCATCTTCTCGAGTACGCGGATCTGCTCGGCCTGGGCCTGGTAGCGGGCGTTGGATGCCTTGTTCAACTGGTCCCGAGCCGGGCCGGAGCCCTCGTACTTGCTCGGAATCATCAGGTCGCCCACGTAAGGCCTGGCCACCACTGGACAGGTTTCCGCCTCGCCCTTCTTCAGCGTTGCCGGCAGGTAGTAGCCCCCGGGGGGAACCAGATCGGTGGCGCCGGCCAGGACTGGCACCAGGCTTGCCAGCACCGCGATCCAGGCCTTCACGATCCGGCTCCGGCCTGTGCGGTGCGCAGCTCCGGCCGCGCCTCGTCGCTGCGCGCCTTGCACAGGCGCGCGCTGAGCTGCCCGTCACCGCCACCTGGCAACGCCTGGACATTGAGAGAGAGGAAGGTGAGTTCGTCCCAGTCAGCGTCCTCGCGCAGCTCCAGCAGGAAGCGCCCCGGTCCCGGGCCGCGCAGGAACACCAGATTCTCCTGGCGACCGTTCATGAAGGTCAGGGTGGCGGCCAGTTGCTGCACGCTCGCGTCGTCCAGTTGCAGGTCGATCCGGTAGTCGCTGCCTTGAATCGGCAGTACGCCGTCGGCACCATTGAACAGTACCTGGTGGCTACCGGCCGCCAGGCTGGCTCGCCCCTGCAGCAACGCGGGCCGGCCCGTGCAGCCGTCCCCCACCGCAGCGATGGTCTGTCGGTAGAAATTGCGCTGGGTCAGGCTGTCGGCATCGTCCATCTCCCATATCAGCAGTTTCGGTGGCCGCTGCCGGTAGTCATCGCTCATGAGGTACGCCATCAGTGCAGCCGCATGCCCGCCCCCCGGCTGGGATGCGTTGTGCACCGGCGTCTCCAGGTTCTCCTCGAGGAAGCCGGCGAAGTTGAAGCCATCGTCAGCGTTCCCGCCGCCCACCAGCACCACTTCGGCAGCCGGTACCTGGCCCGACTCCAAGGGACGGGTGACATAGCCCTGGACGAACTGACGCGGATAACCCGTGCCGCAGGCCAGCTGCGCGGCCTTCTGCAGTGAACCGCTGCGCCCGATCAAGCCACTGGGTTGGCTGGCGAAACGCGCCTGGGGCAGGTGTTGCAGCGACGGAATGCCGCGCACCGTATCGGCCACCAGCCGCGCAGTGCGCTCCGCCCCCTGGGGCGTCCAGTGCTGGTCGCCCTTGAAGTAGTAGTCCGGCATGTCGGCCCGGGCTTCCAGCAGGCTGGCCAGGTCCGGAACCCAGATGTCCAGCTCGCGCAGGCGTGCGAGGGTCGCGCGGTAGTTTTCGCGCGCCCCGGCCTGGTCGAATCGCAACAGGTCGGCCGGCTGCAGTTTTTCGCCATGGAGCAGTCCGCGACTGGGCTGGTAGACCACCAGCAGCTCGGTGCCGTTGTGCTTGAGGGCGTTGCGCAAGCGCCTGAGTTGCTTGTAGCTGTAGTCGTCCAGGCCGAACTCTGTACGCAGGTCCTGGGCACGGCTGAACAACCAGCCATCACGGGCCTCCAGCAGGGCACCGAGTTCCGCCAGGCCCGGCTGGGCCGATTCGAGGCTGGCCGCCGCCGGGCACAGGTTGCAACAGGCTTGCGCCTCATAGGTCGGCGCGGCGCGCAGCTCGCTGGCAGCGGCCAGAAGAGTCGCCGCGACCACGCATGTGGCTCGATTCATCGCTTCACTCCTTGCTGGCCAGGCTGCCGGCGGGCTCAATCAGCACCGCCCGCTGCTGGCGCAGCAGAATGTCCATGATTTCTGCCTGGTGTTCGCCCAGCAGGCCGCTGAAGGAAATCCCCGAGGATTTCTGCGGCGCCAGGATGCTCAGCCGGTAGAGTTCCAGCCGCGTCGGGGAATGGATGGCGATGGGGCTGGAGCCATTGCCGACGAGTTGGTCGCCAACGATGCGCAGGGACACGCGCGGGTCGAAGGGGTCTTCTTCCAGGTCACGATCGGTACCGCGCAGGTCCTTGATGTGGCCGTAGATGCCGGTGAGCTTGTTGGCTGCCAGCAGGTTGCCCTGGAGGCGGACATCCAGGCTGTTGCGCACGCGTATGCCGTGCCGCTCGTTGTTCATGCTGCGGTTGTGCCAGAGCAGGTTGCGCGGGCTTTCGTAGAGGGTGATGCCGTCCGCTTCGTTCTTGTAGGTCTCGTTGTAGGCGACGACGTTGTTGACGCTGCTGCGGTCCAGGACGATGCCTGACAGCTTGTTGTGATGGGACCGGTTGTTGATGATCCAGCTGTCGTTGACCTCGCGGGAGATGATGATCCCGTGCTTCTTCTTCGTTCCGAATGCCTCGTTCTCGGCAATGATCAGCCGCCGCGAACGGTCGTGGGGGTCGATGCCGTAGACGATGTTGTCCTCGTAGGTATTGCCGAGGATGACCACGTCGTCCGCTTCGTAGCAGTAGAAGCCGTACCACATGTCGATGAAGCGCGAGTTGAGCAACCAGCCGGTAGGACGTGAGCGCTTCATCTTTGGCGCCATGCTCGGGCTGTACTGCGAGATGGAGAATCCGTAGGCCTTGCTGGCGTCGTAGCCGAAGCTCTGGATCACGCTGTCGACCACATAGGTCTCGGTGCCACCCCAGGCGAGAAAGTAAGGCCGAAACTCCTTGCCGTCGCGCCACAACGCCGGCTCGCCGATGGTCTCGCGCCAGGCACTGACCCGCGTGCCGATGATGAAGACCCGCCCGTCGTTGACCAGGAAGGCACCGGCCTCCTGGGACAGCCGCAGTTCGCGTGTCTCGCGGTCGATGTGCAGGGTGGCGCCGGGTCGCACGATGATCGGCAGCCGCGCCAGGTAGACGCCAGGAGCGGTTTCGGCGAACACCTCCCGGGGCAATTGCCTGGCCAGCGCGGCGGTGTTCATGTAGCCCTTCTCGATGAAGATGGCGCGGGGCATGCGTTTCTGGCGCACTACCCATTCCTTCAGGCGCTCTTCGCCGCCGATGAACTCGTCCAGTACGTCTTCATGCAGCATCTCCTTGATTACCGCGCGGCCCTCCGGCTTGCGCTGAATCCTGGCCTCCGCCGCCGCAGCCGTGAAAACGGACAGATCCGGCATCGCCGGCGCGGCAATCTCCAGCGGTTCGCCCGCTTCGGCGCTGAGCCGGTAGCCGCCGGCCAGTATTTCCGCGCCGGCCAGGGCACTGGCCAGGCACGCGGCCAATGCGACTCCGGACTTGATCATCCCTTGCATCTCCCGCCCCTCCCTCAAATGCGCCAGATGAAGTCGACGAAGGCGCGGTGCATGGTGGAGTCCGCGTCTTCGTAGGCATCACCAGGGAACAGCAGCCCCAGCCGCACGCGGACCAGTGCCGAAGGTTCGTCCACCCAGTCCAGCCCCGGCGGCACCAGGCCGCCCTTGATGTAGTAAGTGGCCACCAGGTCGAGTTCCTGCCCCAGGTCCTTCTCGCCGTTCACCAGAGTGGCGCTGATTCCGGAATCTCCAGTGGGCAGGTCGTCTTCCAGTCTCCAGAAGCGGTGGTAGACGAGGCTGGCGTCGTAGTCCTCGCGCACCGCCAGGGAGCCGTAGAGGGTCGCCATCTGGATGTTGGTCAGTTCGCCGCGCAAGGCCTCGCCGAAGCGATGCAGGCGAGTCCGCGTGCCGGTGAAGCTGGAACGGTTGCTCTCCAGCCCTGGTTGCACGAACTGCTCGGAATCTTCGCTGTTGGAATCCGTGCCGCCACTGCCCCTGGCGTAGGCCGCGCCGGCCTTCCATTGGCCGTCGATGTTCCAGCGCAGCCCCAGGTCCACCGCCCAGGCATCCAGATCACCGCTGCGTTCGCCGGTGACCAGGGGCAGGCCGCTGGCCGAGCTCTGGGTGACGCTGTCCTGGTCACCGGTGAGCCAGATGGCCTGCGCCCAGTAGTTCAGGGGCAGCGTGCTACGCGGGTTGAAGTAGTCGCCATCGGCCTGTAGGCCCAGCCAGGTGAGATCGCCGGTCTGGGTCTTGGTCAGTTCGTCCACGGTTTCGCCGACGCCGGCCAGGTCGCCATCATCGCGGCTGTGGTGGAGCTTGGCGCCAAGGCTGTGGCCCGGCGCCCACTGGGTGGAGATTCCGGCGAACAGGTGCTGGCGGTCCTCGTCTTCGGGAGCCAGGTCGTCGATGTCGGTACGGTACTCGCTGTAGCGCTCGGCAAGGCCCAGATTAGCCTTGAGCAAGGTGGTGTCGAACACCCAGTGCAGCGCCTCGATATGGGTATCCCACCAGGTGCCTTCATCGCTGCGCACGCGCTGCCGGCCGAATCGCAGGTGTTCGCCGGGGTACGCGGTGAGCCCGCCGTAGTCCACCCAGAACTCACGCAGCGCCAGGTAGCTCTTGTCGGCCTCGCGGGCATCACTGCCGCCTTCGCTGTCGGCGACGATGCTGTCGGACTCCAGGGTGTCGGTCTCGATGGTGTCGGTGGCGGCCACGCCCTGCGCCATCGCGTAGGCGCTCCAGTCACCCCAGAGCCCGAAGAGCCAGGGACGCACGTCGACACCCAGGCCCTGCACGTCGCCTCCTGGCCGGGTGCCGAGATCACGATCGTCCTCCGATTGCGCGGTGAACTTGATATCCAGGCCGAAACTGCGCGGCTCCTCCGCCGTGGCCGCCAACAGCTGGCCGCTCAGCAATGAGCCACCGAGGATGCCCCCCATCCAGTGCGTCATCTTCATAGCAGGTCCATACCATTGTGCAGCGGTTTAATTCGGGCCAGGCGTGCCGGGTCGACCTGCCGCGCGCCCTGCTCTTCCCGCAGGAGCTCGGCGGCGCGCTGGCGCTCGGCAGCCGTCATGGCCGGTTCCAGACCCACCACCAGGGCGGCCGCTTCCGGACGTCCCTGGCGGGCGGCGATCCGGGCGAATACGTAGGCGTTGACGTGGTTAACCTTGACGCCACGGGCCTCGCTGAACAGCTGGGCCAGGGCCAGGTCGGCGCTGCCGTGGCCAGCTCGCGCGGCCAGCAGCAGGCGGTCGACCGCCTGTTGCGGACGGACGTCCCCCAGATAGCCACGGCGATAGAGCTGACCCAGGTAGAAGTTCGCCGCCGGCTGCTCGGGCGCCGCCTTCAGCAGGTGGGCTTCGGCCTGGTGCGGGTCCTGCGCAAGCGCGCGACCGTCGTAGTAAAGGCGCCCGGTGAGCAGCTCGGCGCGGCTGTCGCCTGCCGCTCGACCGCGTTCGAGGGCGGCGAGCATGTCCTCGCTGCTGCCGAGCGCCGGGTAGTCGTAGAGCAGTTTGCCCAGGGACGACCAGGCAGCCGGGTAGCCCGGCGCGACATCCACCAGCAAGGCCTTGGCCTGGCTCAGCTCGGCCGGAGCCGGAATGGTCGGATCGGCCAGTGTGAGGGCCACGGACTCCACCCGCGCGGGCGCCACACGCCCTGCCGCGTGGGCATCGCGCAGATTTGCCAGCAACTGTTCCAGCACGGCCGGCTGATGACGCAGCCGGTAGACGGTGGCCAGCTCGACGTAGCAGATGTCCTGAACCGCCAGCAGCGCCTGGCACTTGGCCTCCACCTCGGCGAGGTGCACGGTGTAGGCGCCCTGACTGCGGTAGATGAGAATCTGCGCCAGTTCGGCCTCGGCAATACCGCTGGCGCGCCAGTCGTTCACCTGTTGCTGCGGATCGAGGTCCGGCGACAGTTGCGGGTAGCTCAGGTAGAGCAGCGTCAGCGGCACCACGGCGCTGTACTCGCCCTGGGCGATGGACTGGCTCAGGAGCGTCTCGGCCTCCTTGAGCTGCGCGTCGCTGGCGCTGCCCTGACGCGACAGCAGCCGGCCGAGGCGCGACTGCGCCCGTACCGAACGGGTCGCGGCCTGGCGGTAGAGGGTTTCGGCTTCGGCCAGGCGCGAAGGGTCGCGACTGCCCACTGCCATGTCGCCCAACGCCGTCTGCGCCTCGGGATACCCCATGCCGGCCAGAGCCTGGAAGTTCTGCCGGGCGGTTTCCGTATCACCCCGCAGCAGCGCTTCCCGCGCCAGCTGCTGGTCGGGCAGCCCGGCACAGCCCGCGAGCAGGCCGCAGCCCATCAGGGCCAGGCGTACGACTTTCATTTGCCGGCCGCCATGACCTTGTCCAGCAGCAAGTTGCCGGGCAGGCCGTCGATGACCACTTCCGCCGGGCGCCCGGCCATGTCGGTGGTCAAGGGATCGTCGGTGAGAACGGAAACCCTCAGGTCCGAGGCCAATCCGCCCTGCTGCAGGGACACAGTACTGATTCGCCCGGTGCGCGATGTACTCTCACCGGCCACCTGAACACGCACCTCGGCGCCGGGTTGCACCTTGGCGAAGGTCTTGTAGGGGAAGCGCGCCTCGATCGTGGCTTGCCCTTGCAGGGGCAACAGCTCGAACACCGGCGCTCCCTTGCCGGCCGGCTGGCCATCGCCCACCAGTTGGGCCACGACGCGGCAGTCGCAGGGGCTGGTGAGGGTGCCCTGCAGCGTCTTGCTGAAGAGCCTCTCGATGTTGTCCGGGGTCATCTGGCCTTCCGGCAGACTGTTCTTCAGCACGTCGAGCATGGTCGCGCTGAACGTAGCCAGGGGCGCACCCTTGGCCACTTCTCCGCCGACCTTCACCAACGCGGCCTGCACCACGCCTTCGCGCGGCATGCTGACGGTCTGGCTAGGCAGGCTGACCATGGCTGAGTCGGCATGGGTGACGAAGTACAGCTGATAGAGCTGGTTGAGGATGTAGGTGAAGGCGCCGACGCCGACGAGGAAGATCATCAGGCTGAAGCTCAAGGCGCGCAGGCGACCGAAGAAGCCCATGCTGGCACCGCCATCCCGCCCCTTGCGTGCCTTGGCGAAGTTGTCGCGCTGCAAGGTGTTGAGCATGTCGCCCACGGTCACCATCTCACCGCTGGTGTAGGCGGTGATCAGGTAGCGCAGCGCGGCCACCTCGCGAGGGCGCAGATTGTGGAACTCGCAACCAACGCGTGCCCCCCTGTCCTGCACCGACCGCACCTGGAACTCGACGTCGATGGCCATGCCCAGCCCGTCGACCTGGAACACCAGCTTGCCCTTGTGGTGCCCCCCTACGCTCAGCGGGTGAGTCGTATCCCGGAAGCTGAAGCCGCCAGCGGAAAGATCCAGCAGCTCGCTTTCCAGTGTTTCGCGATTGGGGCCAAGGAAGCGCACCTTGGCCGGCATCTTGAGGCGCGCAAACTGCCGCTGGGCCTCGGACTCATGGACGATATTGGCATTGCTGGCAACACCCGTGGCTGTACTCATCATTCCCTTCCTTTGCGAAACGGTTTTGTCCCCTGCAGGGCCGGCCCTTCAGCCACCCCACCCCCTTACACAACGCTCATGAGCACGGCCAGGAAGACACTGGCCGCAGAAAAGGTCATGGCCCTGGAGGACCAGGTGTTGAACCCGTTCTGGAAGCTCGCCAGCCCGCGATCCAGCCGCGTGTTCTGCCGCGTCCAGGATTGCCGGTCGAGCCGGAAGAAGACGTAGACCTTCACCAGGGCGCCGAGCACCTGGTTGTAATAGAGAATCAGCGGATAGGCCGGCCCGACCGGGTGCCCGGAGGCCACCAGCAGCAGGGTCAGTGCCAGCCGGGTCAGGCCGATCCAGAGGAGGTAGATCAGCAGGAACTGGATGCCGTACTTCAGGCTGGCAATGATCGCGACGGCCGGTCCCAGCAAGCTGGTCCACATCGCCACGCGCTGGTCGGCCAGCACCAGGCAGGTGAACCAGCCCAGGCGGCGCGGTCCCAGGCGCAGGGCGCGGGAGTTCTGCCGCAGGTTGTTGCCATACCAGCGGAACATCAGCTTGCGGCTGGCCTTGAAAAAGCTTTTCTCCGGCGGGTGCTCCACGGTGTTGATGGCGGCATCCGGCACGTAGAAAGTGTCGTAGCCCAGGCGCATCAGGCTGTACCAGCTGGACTTGTCGTCACCGGTGAGGAACTGGAAGCGGCCGAGCCGCCAGTGGTCGAGGTGATCGCTCTCCACATCGGCGATGAAACCGGGATTGGTAACCACCTGGGCACGGAATACCGACATCCGCCCGGTCAACGTCAGCACGCGCCGCGACAGGGCCATGGAGCACATGTTGATGTGGCGCTGAGCGAATCGCAGCTTGTGCCACTCGCTCATGATGTAGCTGCCACGCACTTCGCAGAACTCGTTGGTGGTGAGCCCGCCAACCCGGGGCAACAGCTTGAAATAGGGCGCCGTCCGACGCACCACGCCAGGCGTGAGCACGGTATCGCCGTCTACCACGGCCACCACCGCGTTCTCGTCCGGTAGCCTCCGGGAGATCGCGCGGAACCCGAAGGCCAGGCCATCGCGCTTGCCGGTACCGGCGATGCGCACGAAGTCCAGGCTGACGCGCGCAGGCGGATCGAGCTTCTGCCAGAGGCTCTTGACCAGCAGCTCGTCGGACATTTCCACCAGGGAGCACACCACGGTGGCCGGATAGCCGCAGTCGATGGCCTCCTGGATCACCGAGCGGTAGACCTGGGCCGTGGTCAGCGCGTCGATGCGAAAACTGGTGACCAGCAGGAACACATGGGACGGGGCGGCGGACTCACCCAGCTTGCGCGCCTGGCGCCGGTACCAAGGGAACACGACATAGAGGAACAGCATGCCGCGCAGGTAGTGGATCGCGCCCATGGAATAGCGCCAGATGCCCACGGCGCCCAGCAGCAGCAGGAAATCCCGCGACTCTGGATCGAACACCGATTGCGGCATGGCCAGCGCCAGCAGCATCAGTGCAGTGCAGAAGAACATCCAGCCGGCGCCCTCGCGCAGACTGCTCGCCAAGCCATCCATTCGCATCCCCCCTGGAACGCCGCTCCCCGACCCCGTCGCCTTACCGGCTCCGGGGCTTGGCGTCCGGTCCGTTGGCTACCAGCAGATACCTTCCATGCCCGCGCCGCTGCGCGACTTCATGAACCCCACCAGGTCGATCACCGTCTTGCCCGCCGGCATCTTGTCCAGCAGTCCGGCGAACTGCTGGTCACCATTGCCGAGAACGATGACGTCGGCCTGCTCCACGACCTCGGCCAGGTCGGCGCGCAGCAGGGATGACACGTGGGGGATCTTCGACTCGATGTAGTCCTTGTTGGCACCGTAGACCCGTGCGTATTCGACGTTCTGGTCGTAGATGTGCAGGTCGTAACCCTTGCCGATCAGCATCTCGGCCAGGTCGACCAGGGGGCTCTCGCGCAGATCATCGGTACCGGCCTTGAAGGACAGGCCGAGGAGCCCGACACGGCGTTTTTCATGGCCGGCAATGAGGTCGAAGGCACGTTCGACCTGGACCCGGTTGCTGCGCATGATCGAGTGCAGCAATGGATGCTCGATGTCCAACTGGCCGGCGCGATAGGTCAGCGCACGCACATCCTTGGGCAGGCAGGAGCCACCGAAGGCGAAGCCTGGGCGCATGTAGTACTTGGAGAGGTTGAGCTTGTGGTCCTGGCAGATCACCTCCATCACCTCGCGGCCGTCGACACCCACGGCCTTGGCGATATTGCCGATCTCGTTGGCAAAGGTGACCTTGGTTGCGTGCCAGACGTTGCAGGTGTACTTGATCATCTCCGCTACTTCGACGCTCTTGCGGATGATGGGCGCGTCCAGCTCGCTGTAGATGGCCTGCAGCAGATCTCCGGATTGCGAATCCAGCTCCCCGATGACCGTCATGGCGGGGTAGTCGTAATCCTTGATCGCAGTGCTCTCACGAAGGAACTCGGGATTCACCGCGATGCCGAAATCGACACCGGCCTTCATTCCCGAGGACTTCTCCAGCATCGGGACGACCACGTTCATCACCGTGCCGGGCAGTACCGTGCTGCGCACCACCACTGTGTGGCGAGTCGTCTTCTCCGGCAGCACGCTGCCGATCTGCTCGCAGACCTGGGCGATGTAGGAAACGTCCAGGTCGCCGTTCTTCTTGCTCGGCGTTGGCGCGGCAATGAAGGAGATGTCGGTGCTCAGCACCGCATCACGCACATCCAGGGTGCCGCGCAGGCGCCCACTGGCCACACCCTGCTTAAGTAACTCCCCCAACCCCGGTTCCACGATGGGCGACTTGCCCTGGTTGATCATCTCGATCTTCAACGGGGCGATGTCCACCCCGACGATCTGGTGCCCCCGCGCCGACAGGCAACCGGCACAAACGGCCCCCACGTACCCCAATCCGAAAATGCTGATGCGCATTACACGATCCCCCCAGGCGAACGACCAGGGCCGACCTCGCGACTGACTTGCGAGCGTCCAGCCCGAACAAGACTCGAAGGCACGGCAGGATTCTTCGCGAATGACCGGGGACCGGATTCACGACGTCAAGAAAGCACGACAGCCGTATTGCGAAAGACAATTTCAACTGAGCAAATCGAATGCCATCCGCACAACTACCAAAGCATCTTAAAGTTTCAAATTTAATAACCAATTAAAAACAAGCAATTACCCTACAAGCCAAGCACCACGCAGCCTTCACCCAAAATCAAAGCAAGCACCAAAACCATGCAGGGCAGTCTTTTCAAGCCAAAAAATGCACCCGCAAGTTCCATTGATAGACACCAATGAAAACCCTAAAGTGCGCCATATATATGCCGCCAAAAACAGAACACTGCGTTTTATAGATATTCATCAAAGGAAAAGAAAAGTTCGCCAGATTATCCGCGTCAAAAACTTGCACGACTTCGAAATCGCTATCGGGGCGTGAGGCAGGCAGGGAAATTTGGGGTAGGTGGCGACAGAATCCGGATAGACTGTCGCAAAAAGAAAAGGCTCAACCTAAGTGCGCGGATGCCGATATAAGCAGTAAGCCTTGCGGAAGGACACCATGAGAAATAACCAACCTGTAACCCAGCGGGAACGCAGCTTCCCGATCGAACAACGCCTGATCTCCACCACGGACAGCAAAGGCGTCATCACCTATGCCAACGAAGCCTTCATCGACATCAGCGGCTTCAGCCGCGACGAACTGCTTCGTTCGCCTCACAACCTGGTGCGCCACCCGGACGTACCGTCTGCGGTCTTCGCTCATATGTGGGCGACCCTGAAAAAGGGACGTCCGTGGATGGGAGTGGTGAAGAACCGCTGCAAGAACGGCGACCACTACTGGGTGAATGCCTATGTCACGCCCATTTTCGAAGGGAGCCAGGTCACCGGCTATGAGTCAGTACGGATCAAGCCGACCGCCGAACAGGTGCGTCGCGCCGAAGCCCTTTATCAGCGCCTGAATGCCGGCAAGGCCGCCATCCCCAGCCGCGACAAGTGGCTGCCGGTGGTACAGGACTGGCTGCCCTTCATCCTCATCAGCCAGATCGCTTTCCTGATCGGCACCTGGCTGAACTCCCACTGGGGCTTCCTTCTCGCCGCCCTGCTGTCGGTGCCCCTGGGCCTGATCGGCCTGGCGTGGCAGAACCGTGGGATCAAGCGTCTGCTGCGCCTGGCCGAACAGACCACCTCCGACCCGCTGATCGCGCAGATGTACACCGACAGCCGCGGCGTCCAGGCACGCCTGGAAATGGCCATGCTCAGCCAGGAAGCGCGGCTGAAGACCTGCCTGACCCGCCTGCAGGACACCGCAGAGCACCTCACCCAACAGGCTCGCCAGGCCGATACCCTGGCGCACAACAGCTCCGAAGGCCTGGAACGCCAGCGGGTGGAAACCGAGCAGGTGGCCGCTGCGGTGAACCAGATGGCCGCCACCACCCAGGAAGTGGCCAACAATGTGCAGCGCACCGCCGATGCCACCCAGCAAGCCAACCGCCTGACCAGCGAGGGCCGCAACATCGCCGCCGAAACCCGCGAGGCCATCCAGCGTCTCTCGGCGTCAGTGGGTGAAACCGGCGAGACCGTCACGCGACTGGCCCAGGACAGCAACGAGATCGGTGGCGTGGTGGATGTCATCAAGGGCATCGCCGACCAGACCAACCTACTGGCGCTCAACGCGGCCATCGAGGCTGCCCGCGCCGGCGAAATGGGCCGTGGCTTTGCCGTGGTGGCCGACGAGGTGCGCCAGCTCGCCCAGCGCACGGCGGAATCCACCGGGCAGATTCATCAACTCATCGCCCAGCTGCAGAAGACCGCCGAGGAAGCCGTGCACACCATGGAGCATGGCCGTCGCCAGGCGGACGAAGGCGTCGAGCGCGTACTCCAGGCGGACCAGGCGCTGGTGGGCATCAGCGAAGCGGTGGCCAACATCGCCGACATGGCCGACCAGATCGCCGCAGCGACCGAGGAACAGAGCGCGGTGGCCGAGCAGATCAACCAGAGCATCAGCAGCATCGCCCACCTGGCCGACCAGACCTCAGGCGAGGCCCAGCGCACGGCCATGCTGAGCGAAGAGCTGACCCACACGGCGCAGGGGCAGTACTCCCTGGTGGACAGGTTCAATCGCTGAAGCAATCAACGGGGCGCCAGACCAGGCTGTGTGAGGCCGTCACGAGCGACGCTCAGCATCACCGAGCGCTGCAGTTTTCGCACAGCCTGAGACGGCGTCCTTCTCATTCCTGGACCGGTCCCGCCAGGAATCGCACTATGGCGTCCGCCGCGCTGTCCAGATGCTGCTCATGGGTAATCCCGGAGGCCTTCAGCGGCTTCAGATCGTGATCCCCGGCAGCGAGCCAGCACAGATGAATGGCACCTGAGAGCCTGTAGCCCGCAACCGTGGGGCGATCGCCCATGGGGTCGCGCTCACCCTGGATGATCAGGGTCGGAGTCTTCAGGTCCGCAAGATGGGCGACACGAGGCTTGTCCACCTTGCCAACGGCATGGAAGGGATAACCCAGGCAGACCAGCGCATCAGCGCCCAATTCATCTGCCAGCAGACTCGCCATGCGCCCCCCCATGGATTTGCCACCCACGGCCAACGGTCCTGTGACCTGCTGTCGCACCTCGGCATGAATCTCCCGCCAGCAACTCAGTAGCAAGGCCTGGGGATGGGGTGGTCGGCGACGTCCGTCGTGCCTCCGTGCAGCCATATACGGAAACTCGAAGCGCGCCACCGCAACGCCACGAGCGGCGAGCCTTTGCGCGATGTCATCCATGAACGGACTGTCCATCGGGGCACCGGCGCCATGGGCCAGGATAAGGGTGTACGAAACCGGGCCGTCAGGCCTGTTCCACAACAGCATTCAGACTTCTCCGTCGTTTGTGGACGATTGATCCAGATCAATAGTCGCCCAATGGGCTTTCACCATGCTTGCCGCGCAATCCAAAAACCGTGGACGGAAGCCCATAACATGAGCACAGCAAGCAGTACCGCCTATAACTACAAGGTGGTCCGCCAGTTCGCCATCATGACGGTGGTCTGGGGAATCGTCGGGATGGGGCTCGGCGTTCTCATAGCCGCACAACTGGCCTGGCCGGAACTCAACTTCAACCTTCCCTGGACGAGCTTCGGCCGACTGCGCCCACTGCACACCAACGCGGTGATCTTCGCTTTCGGCGGATGCGCGCTGTTCGCCACCAGCTACTACGCGGTGCAGCGTACCTGCCAGACCCGCCTGATCTCCGACAAGCTCGCCGCCTTCACCTTCTGGGGTTGGCAACTGGTGATCGTGCTGGCCGCCATCAGCCTGCCAATGGGCTGGACCAGCTCGAAAGAATACGCCGAGCTGGAGTGGCCGATCGACATCCTGATCACCATTGTCTGGGTCAGCTACGCCATCGTGTTCTTCGGCACCGTGATGAAGCGCAAGACCAAGCACATCTATGTGGGCAACTGGTTCTTCGGTGGCTTCATCCTCACCGTGGCGATTCTCCATCTGGTGAACAACCTGGAAATCCCGGTCACCCTGACCAAGTCCTACTCCCTTTACGCAGGCGCCACCGACGCCATGATCCAGTGGTGGTACGGCCACAACGCCGTGGGGTTCTTCCTTACGGCCGGCTTCCTGGGGATGATGTATTACTTCGTGCCGAAGCAGGCCGAACGCCCGGTCTACTCCTATCGCCTGTCCATCGTGCACTTCTGGGCGCTGATCGCGGTGTACATCTGGGCCGGTCCGCACCACCTGCACTACACCGCCCTGCCGGACTGGGCACAGTCCCTCGGCATGGTGATGTCCCTGGTACTGCTGGCGCCGAGCTGGGGCGGCATGATCAACGGCATGATGACCCTCTCCGGCGCCTGGCATAAGCTGCGCTCCGACCCCATCCTGCGCTTCCTGGTGGTTTCCCTGGCCTTCTACGGCATGTCCACCTTCGAAGGCCCGATGATGGCCATCAAGACCGTCAACGCGCTCTCCCACTACACCGACTGGACCATCGGCCACGTACACGCCGGCGCCCTCGGCTGGGTCGCCATGGTGTCCATCGGCTCCCTGTACCACCTGATCCCGAAAGTGTTCGGTCGCGAGCAGATGTACAGCACCGGCCTGATCAACACCCACTTTTGGCTGGCCACCATCGGCACCGTGCTCTACATCGCCTCCATGTGGGTCAACGGCATCACCCAGGGCCTGATGTGGCGCGCTGTCAACGAAGACGGCACCCTCACCTATTCCTTTGTCGAAGCCCTCGAAGCCAGCCACCCCGGCTTCGTCGTGCGGGTGATCGGCGGTGCCATCTTCTTCAGTGGCATGTTCCTTATGGCCTGGAACACTTGGCGTACTGCGAAGGCCTCCGACCCTGCTGAGTACGATGCCGCCGCGCAGATCCCGCAAGGAGCCCACTGATGAAACAGCACGAAAAACTCGAGAAGAACGTCGGCCTCCTGGCGTTGTTCATGATCCTGGCCGTGAGCATCGGCGGCCTGGTGCAGATCGTGCCGCTGTTCTTCCAGGACGTGACCAACACCCCGGTGGAAGGCATGAAGCCCTACACCGCCCTGCAACTGGAAGGCCGCGATATCTACATCCGCGAAGGCTGCGTCGGTTGCCACTCGCAGATGATCCGCCCCTTCCGCGCCGAAACCGAGCGTTATGGTCACTACTCCGTCGCGGGTGAAAGCGTCTGGGACCACCCCTTCCTGTGGGGTTCCAAGCGCACTGGCCCGGACCTGGCCCGCGTTGGCGGCCGCTACTCCGACGACTGGCACCGCGCGCACCTCTACAACCCGCGCAACGTAGTGCCCGAGTCGAAGATGCCCGCCTACCCCTGGCTGGTGGAGAACACGCTGGACGGAAAGGACACGGCAGCCAAGCTCCGCGCCATGCAGACCCTCGGCGTGCCCTACAGCGACGAGGATGTTGCGGGCGCCCAGACGGCGGTCAAGGGCAAGACCGAGATGGATGCCCTGGTCGCCTATCTCCAAGTGCTGGGCACCAGCCTGAAGAACAAGAGGTAAGGCCATGGACATCGGAACCCTGCGTGGCCTCGGCACCCTGCTGGTGCTGATCGCCACCCTTGGCGTGATCTGCTGGGCGTACAGCGGCAAGCGCAAGGCCAGCTTCGACGAAGCCGCGAACCTGCCCTTCGCCGACGACGACCGGAACGATTCTAGGAGCACCCGCGCATGACCACTTTCTGGAGCTGGTACATCTCCCTGCTCACCATCTTCACCCTACTGGCGCTGCTCTGGCTGATCTTCGCCACTCGAAAGGGCGAGTCCCAGGGCACCACTGACAAGACCATGGGCCACGCCTTTGACGGCATCGAGGAGTACGACAACCCGCTGCCCAAGTGGTGGTTCCTGCTGTTCGTCGGCACCCTGATCTTCGCCGCAGGCTACTTGGTGCTCTACCCGGGGCTGGGTAACTGGAAAGGGATTTTCCCCGGCTACACCGACGGCTGGACCCAGGAAGCCCAATGGCAGCGCGAAGTCCACAAGGCCGAACAACAGTACGGCCCGATCTTCGCCCGCTACTCCGCCATGTCCATCGAGGACGTAGCCAAGGACCCGCAAGCCCTGAAGATGGGCGGCCGCCTGTTCGCCACCTACTGCTCCATCTGCCACGGCTCGGACGCCAAGGGTGCCTTGGGCTTCCCCAACCTCACCGACAGCAACTGGCGCTGGGGCGGCGAACCGGAAACCATCAAGGCTTCCATCCTGCACGGCCGTATGGCCGCCATGCCGGCATGGGGCGAAGTGCTGGGTGACGAGGGTGTGAAGAACGTCGCTGCCTATGTCCGCAAAGACCTGGCCGGCCTGAAACTGCCGGAAGGCACCAAAGCAGACCTGGAGTCCGGCAAGTCGCTGTTCGCCACTACCTGCGTTGCCTGCCACGGTGTCGACGGCAAGGGCACTGCGGCCATGGGTGCTCCGGACCTGACCCACCCCGCCGGCTGGATCTACGGCTCGGGCCTGGCCCAACTGCAGCAGACCATCCGCTACGGCCGCAACGGCCAGATGCCGGCCCAGCAGGAGTACCTTGGCCAGGACAAAGTTCACATACTGGCGGCCTATATCTACAGCCTGTCTCACAAAGACCAGGATCTGGCCATCAAGTAGTGAAGAAGTCGGGGTGGCGCAAGGACGCGTCGCTCCAACCACGCAGCCAGGCCCTCCAGCCGAACTGCATGCCGCGCAAAACGGCACCCTGAGCCGGGTGCCAAGGACACAAGGAAGTGTCCACCCCTTCTTTTATATAGTGCGACCCAGTGTCGCACCTCTCCGACCAGTAGCACCCTGCCTTCATTGACATCGGCTAAGCTGCTTTCCAGTCGCCACTTGTCACAACTCCGAGGCGATCCCTCCAGTCACGCAATACATCTGGCTTCGACAGCGGGTCGAGCAGCGCCGAAAGCACAGCCGCAAATCCTTGTCCAGCGGGCTTTTCAGCCCGGATTGTGTCGGCTTGTGTCGTTGCAATGGCTACCCTCTTTCTCCATACTTGCCGCCGATTTTTTGTCCCCAAAAAACTCCATTAACCGTGGAACCCCTAGCATGAGCACAGCAATCAGTCAGACTGCTTATAACTATAAGGTGGTCCGCCAGTTCGCCATTATGACGGTGATCTGGGGGGTCATAGGGATGGGTCTAGGCGTGTTCATCGCCGCACAACTCGTGTGGCCGGAACTCAACCTGAACCTACCCTGGACCTCTTTCGGCCGCCTGCGCCCCCTGCATACCAACGCGGTGATCTTCGCCTTCGGCGGATGCGCACTGTTCGCCACTTCCTACTATGTGGTGCAGCGCACCTGCCAGACCCGTCTGGTATCCGATAGTCTGGCCGCCTTCACCTTCTGGGGCTGGCAAGCCGTGATCGTGCTGGCAGTCATCACCCTGCCGCTGGGTTACACCTCCTCCAAGGAATACGCCGAACTGGAGTGGCCGATCGACATCCTCCTGGGCATCGTCTGGATCACCTACTGCGTCGTCTTCTTCGGCACCATCATGAAGCGCAAGACCAAGCACATTTACGTGGGCAACTGGTTCTTCGGCGCTTTCATCCTGGTCACCGCCATGCTGCACATCGTCAACAGCATGGAAATGCCGGTCTACGCCTTCAAGTCGTACTCCATGTACGCCGGCGCTACCGACGCCATGATCCAGTGGTGGTACGGCCACAACGCCGTAGGCTTCTTCCTGACAACCGGCTTCCTGGGAATGATGTATTACTTCGTGCCGAAGCAGGCCGAACGTCCGATCTACTCCTATCGCCTGTCCATCGTGCACTTCTGGGCGCTGATCACCCTGTACATCTGGGCCGGTCCGCACCACCTGCACTACACCGCCCTGCCGGACTGGGCACAGTCCCTCGGCATGGCCATGTCCCTGATCCTGCTGGCGCCGAGCTGGGGCGGCATGATCAACGGCATGATGAGCCTGTCCGGCGCCTGGCATAAGCTGCGCTCCGACCCCATCCTGCGCTTCCTGGTGGTTTCCCTGGCCTTCTACGGCATGTCCACCTTCGAAGGCCCGATGATGGCCATCAAGACTGTCAACGCGCTATCCCATTACACCGACTGGACCATCGGCCACGTACACGCCGGCGCGCTCGGCTGGGTAGCCATGATCTCCATCGGCTCCCTGTACCACCTGATCCCGAAAGTCTTCGCCCGCGAGCAGATGCACAGTGTTGGCCTGATCAACGCGCACTTCTGGCTGGCCACCATCGGCACCGTGCTGTACATCGCCTCCATGTGGGTCAACGGCATCACCCAGGGCCTGATGTGGCGCGCTGTCAACGAAGACGGCACCCTCACCTACTCCTTCGTTGAAGCCCTGGAAGCCAGCCACGCGGGCTACCTGGTGCGCATGATCGGCGGCGCCTTCTTCGTGACCGGCATGCTGCTGATGGCCTACAACACCTATCGCACCGTACGTGCTGCCAAGCCGTCTGAATACGACGCCGCCGCGCAGATCCCGCAAGGAGCTCACTAATGAAGCAACACGAATTAGTCGAGAAGAACATCGGCCTGCTGGCCCTGTTCATGGTGATCGCCGTGAGCATCGGCGGCCTGGTGCAGATCGTGCCACTGTTCTTCCAGGACGTGACTAACACTCCGGTGGAAGGCATGAAACCGCGCACTGCGTTGGAACTCGAAGGCCGTGACATCTACATCCGCGAGGGTTGCGTTGGCTGCCACTCGCAGATGGTCCGCCCCTTCCGTGCCGAAACCGAGCGTTATGGTCACTACTCCGTCGCGGGTGAAAGCGTCTGGGATCACCCCTTCCTGTGGGGTTCCAAGCGTACTGGTCCGGACCTGGCCCGCGTTGGCGGCCGTTACTCCGACGACTGGCACCGCGCGCACCTGTACAACCCGCGCAACGTAGTGCCTGAGTCGAAGATGCCCTCCTACCCCTGGCTGGTGGAGAGCAAGCTCGACGGCAAGCACACCGCCGACAAGATGGAAGCTCTGCGCAAGCTGGGCGTGCCCTACACCGACGAAGACATCGCCGGCGCCAAGGCGGCCGTCAAAGGCAAGACCGAGATGGACGCGCTCGTCGCGTACCTGCAAGGCCTGGGCACCTCTATCAAGAACAAACGGTAACGCAAGATGGATATCGGGACTCTCCGCGGTATAGGCACCTTCGTCGTCTTCATCGCCTTCATCGGTGTCGTGCTCTGGGCCTACAGCAGCAAGCGCAAGAGCAGCTTCGACGAAGCAGCCAACCTGCCTTTCGCGGATGAGCCTCCGAAGTCCGCCAAGCGCGACGAGCAAGCTTCTAGGAGTGAGAAAGAATGACTTCGTTCTGGAGTTGGTACGTAACCCTGCTCACCAGCGCCACGCTGGTGGCGCTGACCTGGCTGATCTTCGCCACCCGTCGTGGCCAGCGCCAGGAAAGCACCGAAGAAACCGTCGGTCACGCCTTCGACGGCATCGAGGAATATGACAACCCGCTGCCCAAGTGGTGGTT
Organism: Pseudomonas sp. OTU5201; assembly: GCF_038440135.1. Classification (NCBI taxonomy): domain Bacteria; kingdom Pseudomonadati; phylum Pseudomonadota; class Gammaproteobacteria; order Pseudomonadales; family Pseudomonadaceae; genus Pseudomonas; species Pseudomonas sp. OTU5201. The sequence continues at coordinate 231,228 of NZ_JASATC010000001.1, forward strand.
CATGCTGTTCGTCGGCACCCTGATCTTCGCCGTCGGCTACCTGGTCATGTACCCGGGCATGGGCAACTGGAAGGGCATCTTCCCCGGTTACAACGAAGTGACCGAGGGCAAGCCCTTCGCCAACGGCCAGGCTGGCTGGACTGGCGTGCACCAGTGGGAAAAGGAAATGGACAAGGCCGATAAGGAATACGGTCCCATCTTCGCCAAGTACGCAGCCATGCCGATCGAGGAAGTGGCCCAGGACCCGAAAGCCCTGAAAATGGGTGGTCGCATGTTCGCGTCCTACTGCTCCGTGTGCCACGGCTCCGATGCCAAGGGCGCCTACGGCTTCCCGAACCTGACCGACCACGACTGGCGCTGGGGTGGCGAAGCCGCCACCATCAAGACCACCATCATGGGTGGCCGCCACGGCGTAATGCCGGCCTGGGGTGAAGTCGTCGGCGACCAGGGCGTACGCGACGTTGCCGCCTTCCTGCGCGTGACCCTGCACGGTCGCGAACTGCCGAAGGACGTGAAGGCTGATCCGGAAGCCGGTAAAGCCATCTACGCTGCCAACTGCGTGGCCTGCCACGGTCCGGAAGGCAAGGGTACCCCGGCGATGGGTGCTCCGAACCTGACCCACCCGAGCGCCTTCATCTACGGCAGCAGCTACGCCCAGCTGCAACAGACCATCCGCTATGGTCGCCAAGGCACCATGCCGGCCCAGGAGCAAATCCTCGGCAACGACAAGGTGCACCTGCTGGCTGCCTACGTGTACAGCCTGTCGCAGAAACCTGCTGCAGAAGCTGAAGCCAAGTAATACCCTCGCCTGCCATGCGCGACGCACTGTCGCACATGGCAGGCCGCTATCAGGCGTACCATATATAGCGGACAGAAAGACTCCGACCGGCGATGTACCGGTCAGGGCGCCGACAACCGCCGTGGTATGAGAACGATGAGCGAACAGATTCCTGTCAAGAACGTCACCCCTTCCCCGGCCAAGGGCGGTGAAACCACCGACCTGTACGCCAGCCGCGAAAAAATCTACACCCGAGCCTTCACTGGCCTGTTCCGCAACCTGCGGATGGCAGGTGGCGCTTTCCTCTTCCTGCTCTACTTCGGCACTGTCTGGCTCAGCTGGAACGACCGCCAGGCCGTCTGGTGGAACCTCCCCGAGCGAAAGTTCTACATCTTTGGCGCCACCTTCTGGCCCCAGGATTTCGTCCTCCTCTCCTGGCTGCTGATCATCTGCGCCTTCGGACTGTTCTTCATCACCGTATTCGCTGGACGCGTCTGGTGCGGCTACACCTGCCCGCAGAGCGTCTGGACCTGGATCTTCATGTGGTGCGAAAAAGTCACCGAGGGTGACCGCAACCAGCGCATGAAGCTCGACAAGGCCCCCATGAGCGGCCAGAAAATCCTGCGCAAGTCCGCCAAGCATGGCCTCTGGCTGCTGATCGGCTTCGCCACCGGCATTACCTTCGTCGGATACTTCACCCCAATCCGCGAACTGGTCTTCGAATTCTTCACGGGCGCAGCCAGTGGCTGGGCCTACTTCTGGGTGGGCTTCTTTACCCTTGCTACTTACGGCAACGCCGGCTGGCTGCGCGAGCAGGTGTGCATCTACATGTGCCCCTACGCGCGCTTCCAGAGCGTGATGTTCGACAAGGACACCCTGATCGTTTCCTACGATCCTCGCCGCGGTGAATCCCGCGGCCCGCGCAAGAAAGGCACCGACTACAAGGCCCAGGGGCTTGGTGACTGCATCGACTGCACCATGTGCGTCCAGGTCTGCCCCACTGGCATCGACATTCGTGACGGCCTGCAGATCGAATGCATCGGCTGCGCGGCCTGCATCGACGCCTGCGACAGCATCATGGAAAAGATGAGCTATCCGAAAGGACTGATCAGCTACACCACCGAGCACAACCTCAATGGCCAGAAGACGCAGCTGATACGCCCGCGCTTGATCGGTTACGCTATCGCACTCGTCGCCATGATCGGCCTCTTCGCTTACGCCGTGGCCATCCGCTCCCTCGTAGAACTGGACGTGATCAAGGACCGCGTGTTGTTCCGCGAGAACGAGCAGGGTCGGATCGAGAACGTCTACACCCTGAAGATCATGAACAAGTCCCAGGCTGACCAGACCTTCGTAATCGACGCCGAAGGCCTTGATGGCCTGGTCTACGAGGGCAAACGTGAAGTCCGCGCCGACGCGGGTGAGGTGCTCTCGGTCCCGGTGGAGCTGTCCATCGACCCCGAGCATCTGCCGTCCAGCACCAACAAGATTCTCTTCCGCGTCCACAGCGCGGATGACCCCAATATCAAGACCGACGCCGACAGCCGCTTCATCGGCCCCAGCGTCCGCTAGCAAACGGAAGACCCATGCAGTCCGAAACTCCCAGCCCCTGGTACAAGCAGCCCTGGCCCTGGTTCATCCTCGCCATTCTCGGCACCTCGGTAGTGCTCGGCACCACCATGCTGGTGATCGCCACCCGGAACCCGCCGAGCCTGGTCGCCGACAACTATTACGAAGTCGGCAAGGGCATCAACACCTCGCTGGAACGCGAGAACCTCGCCAAGCAGCTCGGCATGCAAGCCAGCCTGCAAGTGGATGAGGCCAGCGGCGAAGTCGAGCTGCAACTGGTCGGCGAAAGCCGTCCGCAGCAACTGGTGCTGAGCCTGCTCTCCCCTACCCAGCCGGAGAAGGACCGCCGCATCGTGCTCCAGCCGCAGGCTGACGGCCACTACCGCGGCCACCTGAAGGACCCGGTCAACGGGCGCCGCTTCGTCGAGCTGATCGGCCAGGAGCAGGGCCAGGACTGGCGCCTGTTCGAGGAAGAAACCCTGAACAAGGGCAGTGTTATCCGCCTCGGCGAATAAGCGCCCATGAGCGCACCGCTTTCCTGCTACCACTGCGGCTTGCCGGTTCCGGCCGGCAGTCGTTTTGAGGCCCGCGTGCTGGGAGAGACGCGGGCCATGTGCTGCCCGGGTTGCCAGGCGGTGGCCGAAGCCATCGTCGCCGGCGGCCTGGAGAACTACTACCGCCACCGCAGCGACAGCGCCTCCAACCCTGACACCTTGCCCCGCGAACTCCCCGACGAGTTGGCCCTCTACGACCGCGCCGAAGTCCAGCAGCCCTTCGTTCAGCACCAGGGCGAACTGAGCGAGACCTGCCTGCTGATCGAGGGCATCAGTTGCGCCGCCTGCGGCTGGCTGATCGAGAAACACCTGAAGACCTTGCCGGGTGTTGCCGAGGCTAGCCTCAACCTGTCCAACCACCGTCTGCAGGTACGTTGGTCCGACAGCCAGCTTCCGCTGAGCCAGATGCTCAAGGAGCTGCGCAAGATCGGCTATGCCGGCCACCCCTACAAAGCGGACGAAGCTGCCGAACGTCTGGCCAGCGAAAACCGCCGCGCCATGCGCCAGCTGGGCGTCGCCGGCCTGCTCTGGATGCAGGTGATGATGGCCGCCATGGCCACCTGGCCGGAGTTCAACATCGACCTGTCCCCCGAGCTGGACACCATCCTGCGCTGGGTCAGCCTGTTCCTCACCACACCAATCGTCTTCTACTGCTGTGGCCAGTTCTTCCGCGGCGCCCTGCGCGATTTGCGCACACGCCACCTGACCATGGACGTTTCGGTCTCCCTGGCCATCGGCGGTGCCTATGTCGCCGGCATCTGGTCCACCGTCACCGGTGTGGGCGAACTCTACTTCGACGCCGTGGGCATGTTCGCCCTGTTCCTCCTCGCCGGCCGCTACCTGGAACGCCGAGCGCGCGAACGCACGGCCGCCGCCACCGCGCAATTGGTCAACCTGCTGCCGGCTTCCTGCCTGCGCCTGGATGCGACCGGGCACAGCGAGCGAATCCTGCTAAGCGAGCTGAAGGTCGGTAACCGCGTCCTGGTGCCGCCGGGCGCATTGATGCCGGCTGACGGGCAGATTCTCACCGGCCAGTCCAGCGTCGACGAATCCCTGCTTACCGGCGAATACCTGCCCCACACACGTGGCGAAGGCGATACCGTCACGGCCGGCACGCTCAACGTCGAAGGCCCGCTGACCATAGAAGTCCAGGCACTGGGCGACGACACCCGTCTCTCCGCCATCGTGCGCCTGCTGGAGCGCGCCCAGGCTGACAAGCCTCGCCTGGCCGAGGTCGCGGACAAGGTCGCCCAGTGGTTCCTGCTGATCGTCCTTGCGGCGGCCGCCATCGTTGGCGCCACCTGGTGGCAGATCGCCCCGGACCGCGCGTTCTGGGTCGTGCTTTCCCTGCTCGTCGCCACCTGCCCCTGCGCACTGGCTCTGGCCACCCCCACTGCCCTGACCACCGCCACCGGCAGCCTGCACAAGCTCGGCCTGCTACTGACCCGCGGACATGTGCTGGAAGGCCTGAACCAGATCGACACAGTGATTTTCGACAAGACCGGCACCCTCACGGAAGGCCGCCTGACGCTCAGCGCCATCCACCCCCTGGGCGCGATGGACCGCGATACCTGCCTGGGTCTGGCCGCCGCCCTCGAGAGCCGCTCCGAACACCCGATCGCGCGCGCCTTCGGTCGTGCTCCACAAGCGGCCGACCAGGTCGTCAGCGTGCCTGGCCGAGGCCTGGAAGGCCGTATTGGCGACCTCCTGCTGCGCATCGGCCAACCTGGCTTCGTCGCCGAACTCAGCGGCCATCCGGTACCCAGGATTCCTGGCGACCAGGGCCAGTGGCTGCTGCTGGGTGATGAACAGGGACCGCTGGCCTGGTTCGTCCTCGACGACCGCTTGCGGGTAGACGCCCCTGCCCTGCTCGATGCCTGCCGCGAACGCGGCTGGAAACTGCTGCTGCTGTCAGGCGACGGCTCACCCATGGTCGCTGGCATTGCCCAACAACTTGGCATCGACGACGCCCGTGGCGGCCTCACTCCGGATGCCAAGCTGGAAGTGTTGCGCCAACTCCACCAGCAGGGCCACAAAGTCTTGATGCTGGGCGACGGCGTCAACGACGTACCGGTGCTCGCCGGCGCCGACATCAGCGTCGCCATGGGCAGCGCCACCGACCTGGCCAAGACCAGCGCAGATGCCGTGCTTCTGTCCAATCGCCTCGACAGCCTGGTGCAGGCGTTCGATCTGGCCCGCCGGACCCGCCGCATCATCATCGAGAACCTGGCCTGGGCGACCCTGTACAATGGACTGGTACTGCCCTTCGCCGCCCTCGGCTGGATCACCCCGCTGTGGGCCGCCTTCGGCATGTCGGTCAGCTCGCTTCTGGTGGTAATCAACGCCTTGCGCCTGGCCCGCACCTGAGCCACGCATTTTCAATCGGAGCCCCTGATGCCAGCGCTTTACATACTGATCCCGGTCGCCATCGGCCTGGTCGGTTTCGCCATCTGGCTGTTCTTCTGGGCCGTGGACAGCGGCCAGTACGACGACCTGGACGGGCCGGCCCACAGCATCCTCTTCGATGACGAGGACCCCAAGCACAAGGCTGGCATCGCCGAAGCCGAGGGCAACAACAAGGACAAACAGGACGAGCAGGACGAGCCCCGTGGCTGAACTTGCTCCTCTGCTGCTTTCTGCCCTGATCCTCGGACTGCTCGGGGGCGGCCATTGCCTCGGCATGTGTGGTGGCCTGATGGGCGCCCTGACCCTGGCCATCCCCCCTGAACAGCGCGCCCGCCGCCTGCGCCTGCTGCTGGCCTACAACCTCGGTCGCATCCTCAGCTACGCCCTTGCTGGCCTGCTGATCGGCCTCGCCGGCTGGGCCATCGCCAGCAGCCCGGCAGCCATAGCCCTGCGCGTGGTGGCGGCGCTGCTGCTGATCTGCATGGGCCTCTACCTGGCTGGCTGGTGGAGCGGCCTGACCCGCATCGAAGCACTGGGACAAGGCCTCTGGCGCCACATCCAGCCGGCAGCGCGCAAGCTGCTGCCGGTGTCCAGCCTGCCCCGTGCCCTGCTGCTGGGCGGACTCTGGGGCTGGCTGCCCTGCGGCCTGGTCTACAGCACCCTGCTCTGGGCCGCCAGCCAAGGTTCGGCCGCCGACAGCGCACTGCTGATGCTTGCCTTCGGCCTCGGGACCCTGCCCGTGTTGATCGCTACCGGCCTCGCCGCCGAGCGCCTGACCGCACTGCTGCGCAAGCGCGGCGTGCGTGTCGCCGGTGGCATGCTGGTAGTCCTCTTCGGTCTCTGGACCCTGCCCGGCCCCCACCAGGCGTGGCTGATGGGTCACGGCGGACACGACAGCAGCGCCGCTACCAGCGAGCATCAACACAGCCACTGAACGGCTTGATACAAATCAAGATCGCTCAAGCGGGTGCCCCATAGACTCCCTGGCATTGATATCCGAACCGGGGACACCTGCATGCTCGACAACATTCGCTGGGACGCGGGTCTGGTCCACCGCTACGACACTCCAGGCCCCCGCTACACCTCCTACCCCACCGCCGTGCAATTCAGCCACCGTGTGGGCTCCTTCGACATGCTTCATGCCCTGCGCGACAGTCGCAAGGCCCGTCGCCCCCTGTCGCTCTACGTCCATGTGCCGTTCTGCGCGAACATCTGCTACTACTGCGCCTGCAACAAGGTCATCACCAAGGACCGAGGCCGTGCGCTTCCCTACCTGGAGCGCCTGGAGCGCGAAGTCGAGCTGATCGCCTGCCACCTTGATCCGCAGCAGAAAGTCGAGCAGTTGCACTTCGGCGGCGGCACCCCGACCTTTCTCAGCCACGATGAACTGCGCCGGCTCATGGGTCATCTGCGCAAGCACTTCAGCCTGCTGGACGACGACTCGGGTGACTACGGCATCGAAATCGATCCGCGCGAGGCCGACTGGTCCACCATGGGCCTGCTCCGTGAACTGGGCTTCAATCGCGTCAGCCTTGGCGTGCAGGACCTGGACCCCGCCGTGCAACGCGCCGTCAACCGTTTGCAGAGCCTGGAGGAGACCCGCGCCATCGTCGAAGCCGCGCGTACCTTGCAGTACCGCTCACTGAACCTCGACCTGATCTACGGCCTGCCCAAGCAGACCCCGGAGAGCTTCGCCCGTACCGTGGACGAAGTCATCGCCCTGCAACCGGACCGGCTCTCGGTGTTCAACTACGCCCACCTGCCGGATCGCTTCATGCCGCAACGGCGGATTCGCAGCGAAGACCTGCCCAGCCCCGGGCAAAAGCTGGAAATGCTCCAGCGCAGCATCGAGCAGTTGAGTGCTGCCGGGTACCGCTACATCGGTATGGATCACTTCGCCTTGCCCGACGACGATCTGGCCATCGCCCAGGAGGACGGCAGCCTGCAACGCAACTTCCAGGGGTACACCACCCACGGCCATTGCGACCTGATTGGCCTCGGCGTATCGGCCATCAGCCAGATCGGCGACCTCTACTGCCAGAACACCGTGCAGCTCAACGAATACCAGGGTGCCCTGGAGCAAGACCTTCTGGCTATCAATCGGGGGCTGGTGTGCGACGAGGACGACCGCATCCGCAGAGCGGTGATCCAGCAACTGATTTGCGCGTTCGAGCTGGACTTCGCCAGCATCGAAACCAGTTTCAACATCGAATTTCGCGGTTACTTCGCTGACATCTGGCCGCAATTGCAGCAAATGAGCCAGGATCGCCTGATTGACCTCAGCGACGGCCGCATCGATGTACTGCCTGCTGGGCGCCTGCTGGTGCGCTCGTTGTGCATGCTCTTCGACAACTACTTGGCGGGGCAGAACCAGCAACGATTCTCCCGCGTCATCTGAAATCGGCTCAGGCGGCGAGCAGTTGGTTCAGCTCCACCGCCTGCTCCTCACTGAGATTCGACTCGCGAACCAGCTTGGCGAGATTGAGGTTAGCGCTGCTCAGGGCACCCTGCAGGGACGTAAGCTGATTGTGCACCGCCTGCAGGCGCTGGGTGCGGGTTTCGTCGTCCAGGCTCCGATCAGCCGCAATGGCATCCAGTTCGGCCTTCCGCTCGGCAATCTGCGCCTTGAGGGCGCGGATCATCTTCAGGAGCTCCTTGATGCCATCCGGCAGGCTGCTCTTGTCGATGTCGTCATTTTTCTGCGGCTCGCCGGGCTTGCCCAGGTTCGACAGGCTGACGCGAATGCCCTGTCGCACGGCCTGCATGTCCACCGGGGTCTCCTCCTGCCGTGCGACCTGTCGCCGCACCGATTCCGCCACCCGCGCAACCGCGCTGTTTGTGTCCACGCGCAACATAGGCCGCTCCTTGCCTGAATATCGCCCGGATATCGGCCATCTCTGGCAAAGCTTGAGCATTAAGTCAGATAGGCTTTTTCTGGCCGTTGCCTACACCCTGCGTTACCCTTACGAGCATTGTGTGTATACCTCGCAAGGAATGGCTCATGTCCGAAATCATCAAGGTGCGCAACGTACCCCAGGCCCACTGCAAGGACTGCAGCCTGGCCGCCCTTTGTCTGCCACTGTCGCTGAACATGGAGGACATGGACGCGCTGGACGACATCGTCAAACGCGGCCGCCCGCTGAAGAAAGGCGAACTCCTCTTCCGGCAGGGCGATACCTTCGGCTCGGTCTTCGCAGTACGCTCCGGCGCCCTCAAGACCTTCACCGTTACTGACACCGGCGAAGAGCAGATCACCGGCTTCCACCTGCCCAGCGAACTGGTGGGCCTTTCCGGCATGGACACCGAGCTCTATCCGGTTTCCGCCCAAGCACTGGAAACCACCTCGGTGTGCGAAATTCCGTTCGAGCGTCTGGACGAACTCTCGGTCCAGCTGCCGCAGTTACGTCGTCAGTTGATGCGCGTGATGAGCCGCGAGATCCGCGACGATCAGCAGATGATGCTGCTGCTGTCCAAGAAAACCGCCGACGAGCGCATCGCCACCTTCCTGGTCAACCTCTCGGCACGCTTCCGCGCCCGCGGCTTCTCGGCCAACCAGTTCCGCCTGGCCATGTCGCGCAATGAAATCGGCAACTACCTGGGCCTGGCGGTGGAAACCGTCTCCCGCGTCTTCACCCGTTTCCAGCAGGCCAATCTGATTGCCGCCGAAGGCAAGGAAGTGCACATTCTCGACCCCATCGAACTCTGCGCCATGGCGGGCGGGAGCATCGAAAGCTGATCCCCCCGCAGACCTGCCGGCCTGGCCGGTCCGCCTGTCCCACCCCGCTCTTTCCATCAGGCATTGACGATGATCTTCGACGACTTTTCCATCAAGACACTGATCCGCCCTGTCCCTGACTTCCCCAAACCCGGTGTGGTGTTCCGCGACATCACTCCGCTGTTCCAGTCGCCCCGCGCCCTGCGCCTGGTGGCCGACAGCTTTATCCAGCGTTATGTCGAGGCCGACTTCAGCCACATCGGCGCCATGGACGCCCGCGGCTTCCTGATTGGCTCGATCATCGCCTACGAACTCAACAAGCCGTTGGTGCTCTTCCGCAAGCAGGGCAAGCTCCCGGCGGACGTGCTCTCCGAGCCCTACCAGACCGAATACGGCGAAGCCTTTCTTGAAGTCCACAGCGACAGCCTGTGCGACGGCGACAAGGTGCTGATCTTCGATGACCTGATCGCCACGGGCGGCACCCTGCTGGCGGCCACCCGCCTGGTCCGGCGCATGGGCGCCAGCGTGTTCGAGGCCGCAGCCATCATCGACCTGCCCGAACTGGGCGGCTCCGAGCGCCTTGCCGACGCTGGAATCCCCACCTTCGCTCTCACCGCCTTCGCACTCAACGAGCGCTGAGAGACGGGCGGGGCCGCGCCAGCGGACCCGCCCCAACCGAAGCACGGCCGACCCACCCGGGTTACACCGCCTCCGACTGACGTTACCCCTCGCCCCAGCCCACGCCGCGATCACCCGCCGAAAGTTGGCGGCCAGCCCCTCGCGCCGACCCGCACGATCCTCAATAGTTACATCGACTGATGGCACGGTTGCAGTGCCCACCGATAACAACGAATGGACGGCTCGCAAAGCCCGAGAGGATCCCCGCATGACCGCCAGCGCCCCCCTGCTCAAAGCCAACTTCCCCGTGCGTCGCATGGACTTCAGCTTCGCATCGACCCAGAAGTACTGGTGGAGCGGCGATCCCTTCATGACCCACTTCATGAACAACCTCTCCTCGCTCTTCCCCTACGGCGAGAAGTTTTTCGTCGACAGCGTGCGTGCTGTGCGCGACCAGGTCAGTGACCCGCAACTGCAGAAGGACATCAGTGCCTTCATCGGCCAGGAAGCCATGCACTCCAAGGAACACGCGACCTACAACGACTACGCCGCCGAACACGGTATCGACCTGGAACGCCTGGAACTGCGCATCAAGGTGCTGCTGGAATGGGTTACCCGCGTCACCACAAAAAAGCAGCGTCTGGCTGCCACCTGCGCCCTGGAACACTTCACCGCCACCATGGCCGAGCAACTGCTGCGCCGGGAAGACATCAACACCCAGATGGACGACCCGAAGATGTACAAGCTGTGGATGTGGCACGCCATCGAGGAAAACGAGCACAAGGCGGTTTGCTATGACGCTTACCAGGCAATCGGTGGCGGCTACCTGATCCGCACGTTGACCATGGCCCTGACCACGTTCCTTTTCTTCGGCGTGATCATGACCTTCCAGATCCACCTGATGCGCAAGGACGGCCAGCTGTTCAACTGGCGCAGCTGGGCTCGCGGCCTCAAGACCCTGCTCGGCCCGCGCAACGGCTACTTCCCGAAGATGATCAAGCCTTACCTGGACTACTACCGCCCCGGTTTCCATCCTTTCGACCACGAGACCAAGGCGCTGGAGAAACGCTGGAAGCAACGACTCGGCTTCAACGGCTGACGGCCCTGCTGGTCCGCTCTGAGACATTCGACAGGGCAACGTCGTTGCCCTTGGCGAATGAATTCGCCCCTACGACAAAACTCGCTTCACCCCTCCTCGAAAAACTCCGCGAAGAAGTCGTCCAGCTCCCCCTCGTAGCTGTCCAGTGAATACAGGGTGTCGGCCGCCAGCAGGTCCAGCAGGATCAGCCCATTGAGGCTGGAATCCTCCTCCGCAGCGGCACGCAGACGGCCGGCCATGCCCAGGTTGACCTGGCGCAGGCTGCGGTACAGCTCGCGCAGCCCATCCATGTCCCAATCAGGTTCAAGGCCGCGCTGCCGGCGCAAATGCTGTCCCAGCAGATAGGTACCCAGGGAGCGATAGAGGGTCTCAGCCGAGGTGCTGAACGGCCAGTGGAACCATGCCATCGCCCGCAGCATCCGGGTATGGGGACAACCGCTCGTCGCCCCGAGCAGACCGAGCAGCGAGCCCAGGGCTCGTTGCAGAGTGGTCTGCTGGCGGATCTCCCGCCCGCGCCAGAACACCGCCATCTGCACCTCCTCGTAGGAAGGCGAATGCGCCAGCACTGCCACCGGACGAGCCAGCGCCCGGGCGAAGGGACAGTCACGCACCTCGGTGGTCTCCAGCGGGCAATGGCTGCATTGCTGGAAGCCCAGCCGCGCCCAGTCCGGCCCGTTGTCCAGATATTGCTCAGTCCCCGCCAGATCCACCTCATGTACCCAGAGGCGGCCATCAGGGAATCGGAACTCGTAGCGAACCTGTGCCTCAGCCCTCGGCTCCAGTCCCATGGTCTACCCTTGATTACCTGTTGAAGGGAAATTTCAGCGCCATCCAACCCGAATTTCGACGGGATTCAGACGCCTGAAATCTGTCATACACTTCGTACAACAAAGTCGGACAAGCGCCAGAATTCAACCCCGACAACCGTTCCACAGCGAAAAAAGCGGGCGTCATCATGGAAAGCAGCCCTTTGGATCTTGCCGGAGCCCTGGTTGAACGGATCGAGGTGGGCGTCATCATCCTCGACCAGGAGCTGCGCGTCCTTCACTGGAACAACTTCGTCAGCCAACGCAGCGGCAAGGCCCTGGGGCCTGCCCGGCATCAGCCGCTGACGTGTGTCTTCCCGGAAGCGGACACCTCACGCCTCGGCCAGATGGTGGCCAAGGCTCGCGAACAGGGCCTGCACGCCTACACCCACTGGCGCGAAGACCCCTACCTGATCCAGCTCCCCTACAGCCCCGAAGGCCTGGTGACGCCCCTGCGCCTGCAGAGCACCCTGCTCTTCCCCTTCGACTGCGCGGGCGAACGCTATTTCGGCCTGCTGCTTTACGACACCACCGAGTTCGCCCGCTCCAACGACCAGTTGTCCGCAGCCCTCAACGCCCTGGGCAGCAAGCAACTGGAGCAGGATCAACTGATCCACAAGCTGGAGAAGGCCAACGCCCAGTTGCTGCAATCGGAGAAGCTCGCCGCCATCGGCCAACTGGCAGCCGGCGTTGCCCACGAGATCAACAACCCCATCGGCTACGTCTTCTCCAACCTCAAGACCCTCACCGGCTACGTCAACGACCTGCTGCGCATTGTCGATGCCGTGGACGGCGTCGGCAGCCTGGAGGAACTGCAGCAGCTCAAGCGCAGCCTGGAATACGACTACATCCGCAACGACGTCGAAGCCCTGATTCACGAATCCGAGGACGGCATCGAGCGGGTCAAGAAGATCATCACTGCGCTCAAGGACTTCTCCCACATTGAGGAAGAGGGATTCCGCGCGGCCGACTTGCACAAGGGCTTCGACAGTACCCTCAACCTGGTCAACAACGAACTCAAGTACAAGGCCGAGGTCGTGCGCGAGTACGGCGAGCTGCCGCTGGTGGAATGCATCCCCTCGCAGATCAACCAAGTGGTGATGAACCTGCTGATCAACGCTGCCCACGCCATCGAAAGCTTTGGCCGCATCACCCTGCGCAGCGGCCACCAGGGCGACTGGATCTGGCTGGAAGTCGAAGACAACGGCAAGGGCATCGACCCCACCATCCTCCATCGCATCTACGAACCCTTCTTCACCACCAAGCCGGTGGGCAAAGGCACAGGCCTTGGCCTCGCGCTCTCCTACAACATCGTGCAGAAGCACAACGGCCGCATCGAAGTAGCGAGCTTACCCGGCCAGGGCACCCGCTTCCGCGTCTGGCTGCCGCACCACCAACCCCAGCCCGGCGGGTCGCAAGCATGAGCGAAGCCCGGCACCGCCCCACCCTGCTACTGGTGGATGACGAAGAACACATCCTCAGCGCGCTGCGTCGCGTCCTGCGTGGCGAACCCTACGAACTGCTCACGGCCACCGGCGGCACCGAGGCCCTCGCGCTTCTGGCCGCGAACGATGTGGACCTCGTGGTCTCCGATGCACGCATGCCCGGCCTCGATGGCCCCGCCCTGCTGGCTGAAGTGCAGCAGCGCTGGCCGGGCACCCTGCGCCTGATGCTAACCGGCGCCACCGATCTGGACACCAGCATCCGCGCCATCAACCAGGGGCGGATCTACCGGTATCTGGGCAAACCCTGGAATGACGACGAACTGCGTTTCACCCTGCGCCAGGCCCTGGCTCACCAGCATGCCGAACGCGAACACCAGCGCCTGGAACGCCTCACCCTTGAGCAGAATCGCTGCCTGCAGGAACTCAACGCCAGCCTGGAGCAACGCGTCCGCGACCGCACCGCCGAGTTGCAGCAGACCGCCGACATGCTCGACCTGGCCTACGACGAGTTACGCCATAGCTACATGACGGCCACCGAAGTCTTCTCATCCCTGCTCAGCCAGCGCCTGCCGGGCGACAAACAGGGCAACGCCCAGGTCATCGCCCTGGTGCGCGCCTATGCCAGCGAGCACGAGTTGCCGGAAACGGACAGTCGCGATCTGGCCATGGCCGCCGCCCTTTACAACCTTGGCAAGTTGACCTGGGACGACCATCTGCTGATCCGCCCCAGCGACCTGTTGCACCGCGACGAGCGGGAACGCTACTGCCGTTACCCACTGCTGGGCGAAAGCCTGCTGATGGCCCTGGAACCCCTGCACGATGCTGGACGACTGATCCGCCACCATCAGGAGCGCTGGAACGGGACCGGCTTCCCCGACCAATTGCACGGCCAGGACATCCCCTTCGGCGCCCGCCTGCTCAAGCTGGCGGTGGACTTCGTCGAGCTGCAATGCGGCCTGGTGCTGCAACGCCCGCTGCCACGCCAGGAATCCCTGCAGTTCCTCGCCCGCTATGCAGGGCGGCTCTACGACCCGTTGCTCTGCCAGCAATTCATCGACCTCTGCACCCGCTGCGCACCAGACCTGCTGGAGGCCGACCCGAGCATCCTCGCCGTCGACACCCGGCGGCTGGAACCGGGCATGGTCCTGGCCCGTAACCTCCAGGCCGAGAGCGGCATGCTCCTGCTCAATGCCGGCAAGCAGCTCAGCCGCACCCTGATCGACAAGCTCATCGCCTTCGAGGCCAGCGAAGGTGCGCGCTACACCCTCCACGTCCGCCTGTCCGAGGCTGACGCGAGCCCGGCCAAGGAGTAACACCGATGATCAAGATCCAGCTGGTGGACGACGAACCCCACATCCTCAGCGCCCTGCAGCGCCTGCTGCGCCCACAGGGCTGGGTCCTGCATACCTTCGACAAGCCCGAAGCCGCGCTCGCGGCCCTGGCCGAGCACCAGTACGCCGCCATCATCTGCGACCTCAACATGCCGCAACTGGATGGCCTGACTTACTTGCAGTTCGCCCGGCAGCGCCAGCCCGACGCCCTGCGCATGCTGCTCAGCGCCCATGGCGACCGCACCACGCTGATGCAGGCGATCAATCGCGCCGAGGTCTATCGCTTCCTCTCCAAGCCCTGGGAGAACTACGACATTGAAAGCGCCCTCCAGGCCGCCGTCGACCTTTACCAGTTGCGCGACGAGAACCACCGCCTGCTGGACCAGGTGCGCGGCCAGCAGAACACCCTCGACCGCCAGCGCCGCGAATTGCTACGCCTGGAGATCGAGCACCCCGGGCTGACCCGCGTGCGGCGCGACGCCGACGGCGCCGTGCTGCTGGAGGGCTACGACCTGGATGACTGATCCCGATCAGTCAGGACCACTCCTGCCACCGGAACGGCACCTCTCCATGGCCAAGCACAATCGCGAACTCAGCTACCAAGCCTACCTGCACTGCCTGGCCTTCGCCCTGATGGCCCAGGGCGTCGTCAGCCTGATTTTCTTCCTGACCAAGGCCAGCCCCGCACGCTACGAACTCGTACTGGTACCCGACAGTGCCCTGATCACCCTCTTCGCCGGCATCGCCCTGCTGAGCGCAACCCGCGGCCTGCACCGACTCTCGCTACTGGCGGGTCTGGCGCTGATCACCGTGGCCGGCTACAGCCTCGGGCACAACGTCCTCGCCGGCGGCAGCGAGCACGGACGCTCGCTGGTCAGCGGCTACTGGCGCATTCGCAGCGAGCTGGCGATCGTCGCCTGCCTGTTCGGCCTGGCCATGCTTCTGGCCGTTACCCGCCAGGGCGGCCGCTGGCTCAGCCAGCTCTGCGGCCTCACCCTGATCGGCCTGGCGCTGCTCTCTCAGGTTTCCCTGCTGGGCGCCAGCCACGGCCTGCCGCGCTTCGCCTTCCGTCCGGAGTACGGGCATATCGCCAACCTCTTCATCGTCCTGCTCGGGGTCGGCGTGCTGCAGCTCTGCGCCCTGCCCGACGAGCGTCGGCGCCTGCTCGACCGACGTGCCACGACCACCGGTCTGCTCGGAGCCCTGATCACCTGCATCGGCTGGTTCCTCCTCAGCCAGAACGAGATCGCCACGCTCAACGCACACAGCCACCAACTGCTACTGCGCGCCCAGTCGTCCATCGAGAACACCCTCACCGTGCGCCTGCAGCTGATGCAGCGCATGGCCGACCGCTGGCACAGCCTGCATGGCCCGTTACCGGAGGCACTGTGGCAACAGGAGTCCAGCGGCTATCTGCGCGATTTCCCCAACATCAACCTGATCGCGGTGCTCGACGCCGATCTCAAGCCGCTCCGCCAGCAGGTCCGCCACACGCGCGCAGGCGACTGGCTGGCGCGTTTTCTCGCCCAGAAGGAGCAGCGTAACTGGCTGCAGCATGTGCGCCAGGGCAAGGGCGCGCAGATGAGCACGGTGCAGAGCTTCAGCGCCACCGACAACAGCACCCTGGTGGCCACGCCCCTGCGGATGGAAGGCCAGCCCGCAGCCCTGCTGGTGGCCGGGCTGGACATCGGCGCGACCCTGGATCGCCAGCTGGGCCGTGACCTGGACGGTTTCGTGCTGGAGGTCTTCGAAGGTTCCAGGCGCATCTATGAGTCCCGCACCGGCAACGATGGCCACAGCCTGTTCCCGGTGGGCGAACAACGCGCCGACCTCGGTCCGGAGGGACGCTGGCAACTGCGCACCTACCTGGCCCTGCCACGCAGCGATTACGCCGCGGTCTACCTGCCAGCGCTGCTCATGCTTTTCGGCCTGGGGCTGACCTTCCTGCTGATGGTCAGCCAGAGCTTTTCGCGCCTGGCCATCGAGCGCAGCCAGCGCCTGCGCGAAATCAACCGCGAACTGGAGTTGAGCCTGCAGCACCAGGCCCGTCTGCAAGCGCAGAACCAACGGATCATGGACCACTCCATGGACGTGCTCTGTTCCATCGATGCCGCCGAGCGCTTCACCCAAGTCAGCCCCTCCTGCCACAGCGTGCTCGGCTACCGGCCCGAGGAAATGATCGGTCGTCCCTACACCGACTTCATCCTCGATGAGGACCGCGAGCGTACCCGTGGCGACATCCAGGCCATTATCCGCGGGGAATCCTGGGACGCCGTGCGCAACCGTTGCAAGCGCAAGGACGGCAGCGAGGTGCACCTGCTCTGGTCCGCCGGCTGGTCGGAAAACGAGCGCACCCTGTTCGCCGTTGCCCACGACATCACCAGCCTGGTGCGCCACGAAGCCTATGCCGAGGATCAGCGCGACATCCTCAGCATGATCTCGACCGACCAGCCGCTACGCGAGATCCTCAAGGCCATCTGCCTGATGAGCGAAACCCTGGATCCGTCCGCACTCTGTTCGGTGCTGCTGGTGGATGGCGAGCCAAAACGCTTGCGCCTGGGCGCCGCGCCAAGCCTTCCCGACGCCTTCAACCAGGCGCTGGACGGCCAGCCCATTGGGCCTTTGGCGGGGGCCTGCGGCACCGCCGTGTTCCGTCGGCAGATGGTGGTCAGCGAAGACATCAGTGAAGACCCGCTCTGGCACGAGCACCGTGACCAGGCCCTGCGCCACGGTTTGCGCGCCTGCTGGGCGATCCCGCTGATCGCCCACCATGGCGATGTGCTCGGCACCTTCGCCGTCTACCTGCACCAGCCGTGCGCCCCGGACGATGAGTCCCTGCAACTGATCGGCACCGCCGGACAATTGGCAGCCATCGCCATCGAACGCCAGAACGACCGCCTCCGCCTGCTGGAAAGCGAGCAGCGCTACCGCTCGCTGTTCATCTTCAACCCCGACCCAGTGTTCTCCCTCGACCGCGAAGGGCGCTTCCTCAGCCTCAATCAGGCCGGCTGCGAGCTGATCGACTACAGCGAATCGGAACTGCTCGGCCAACTCTTCTCCAGCCTGGTGCTCGAAACCGACATCGACTACGCCCGCCAGCACTTTCGCAGCACGCTCGACGGCAAGGCACAGCGCTACGAAGTCCACTGCCACAACCGAGCCGGTGATGTACTGGAACTGGACATCACCCTCCTGCCTATCGTCATCGAGGGGCTAATAGTCGGCGTATTTGGCATCGCCAAAGACATTGGCGAACGCAACCGCATGACCCGCGCCCTGCAAGTCACCCTGACCCAGTCGGAGCGCAAGGCCCTTCTGCTCCGAGGCCTGAGCGAGACCGCCCTGCGCATCGGCGGCATCCTCGATACCCGCGCCCTGCTGGACTTCATGTGCGAACAACTGCGCCTGCTGGTCGGCGCCCACCAGTCACTGCTCGACCTGAGCGATGGACAGGGCCTGAGCACTTTTTCCCTGTCCGCCAAGTACCAGGCCTGGCAAGACCCTCAGCTACCGGCAGAGGGCCTGGCCCTCTATGCCCGCGTCTGCGCTGGCAACCAGCCGATCCTGCTGACCCGCGCCGAGCTGGATGCCAGGGGTGACCCTGACAACGGCCAGCTCCCGTTGCGGGGTTGGCTGGCCGTGCCGCTGATCGATCATGGCGGACATCACCTCGGCCTGATGCAGCTCTCCGACAAGTTCGACGGCGACTTCAACCAGGACGACCTGGCCATCGCCCAACAATTCGCCCAGATGGCCGTGGCCGCGCTGGAGAACATCCGCTTGGTGCAGCAGGTACTCTCCGGCGAACAGCGCCTGCAGGAACAACTGGACTTCACTTCGGCCATCACCAACAGCGTTGGCGAGGGCCTGCTGGCGGTGGATCGCCTGGGGCGGCTGAACTTCGTCAACCCTGCGGGCGCCGAACTGCTTGGGCAGCGCGCGGACGACCTCCTTGGCCAGGCCCTGGCCAAACACCTGCCGCTGGACCTCTACAGCGCCCCGGCGACCGGCGGCCGCCACGGCGAAGTCAGCCTGGGCGGCGAGCGCCATATCGCCTACGACTGCGCACCGCTGCTGCACGCGCAATCCCTCGGCGGCTGGGTCATCGCCTTCCGCGACGTCAGCCGGGCAAAGGAATCCGAAAAGCAGCTGCGCATCCTCCAGCGCAGCATCGAGGCCAGCTACAACGGCGCCATGATCTGCGATGCAACCGACGAGGACCTGCCGGTGGTCTACGTCAACCCGGCCTTCGAACGCATCACCGGCTACAGCGCGCATGAAGCCATGGGGCGCAACTGCCGCTTCCTGCAGGGCGCCGACCGCGAGCAGCCGGGCATCGCCGAAATTCGCCATGCACTGACGGAGAAACGCGAGGTCCACGTCGTGCTGCGCAACTTCCGCAAGGACGGCACGCCCTTCTGGAACGACCTCTACATTGCCCCGGTGCCCAACGAACAGGGTGAAATCACCCACTTCATAGGGGTACAGAACGACATTTCCGAGCAGAAACGGGTGGAGTCCGAACTGGCCTACAACGCCAGCCATGATGTGCTCACCGGCCTGCCCAACCGCTCGCTGCTGGAGGACCGCCTGCGCCAGGGCTGCCAGATCAGCCAGCGCTACCAGCGCAAGCTGGCGGTCATGTTCATCGACCTCGACGGCTTCAAGCCGATCAACGACTCTATGGGCCATGGCATCGGCGACCAGATACTGGTGGAAGTAGCGCGACGCCTGACCCAACAGGTCCGCCCCGGCGACACCGTGGCGCGCCTGGGGGGTGACGAGTTCATCCTGATCCTGCCGGATCTGGCCCGCGAAGAAGACGTGTTGCAGGTGGCTGAACGGGTCATCGACTGCATCGCCCGCCCCTACCCCATCGCCGGTAGCGAACTGCACATCACCGCCAGCCTGGGTATCGCCATGAGCGAGAAAGGCATGCAACAACCCATGCAACTGATCCAGCAGGCGGACCTGGCCATGTACAAGGCCAAGCAGCAGGGACGCAACTGCTACCAGTGGTACACCACCGACCTGGAGCAGAAGGTCAGCGAGCGCGTGACCCTGCGCAACGAGCTGCAGAAAGCGCTGGAAGCCAACGCTTTCATGCTCTACTACCAGCCACAGATCGACGGCCGCAATGGTCGCGTCACCGGTTTCGAGGCCCTGCTGCGCTGGCAGCACCCACTGCTCGGCTTCATCTCCCCGGCGCAGTTCGTTCCCGTGGCTGAAGACACCGGACAGATCATTCCGCTGAGCGAATGGGTGCTTGCCACCGCCTGCCGCGACTGCCGCGAGCTGCTCGACCGCGGCATGACCGGCGCTGTCGTGGCGGTGAACATCTCGGCGGTCCACTTCCAGCGCAACATCTTCGTCGACAGCGTGCGACGCGTACTGGAAGAGACCCGCCTGCCCGCCGAACTGCTGGAACTGGAAATCACCGAGACCGTGCTGCTGGACAACGCCGAGCGCGCCATCGCCACCCTGCAGGCGCTCAAGGCTCTGGGCGTGCGGCTGTCCATCGACGACTTCGGCACCGGCTTCTCCAGCCTCAACTACCTCAAGCGCCTGCCCATCGACAAGGTGAAGATCGACCGCGCCTTCGTCCAGGAAATCATCAGCGACCGGCATGACGCGGCCATCACCCAGGGCATCATCTCCATGGCCCACCACCTGCGCTTGCGGGTGATCGCCGAGGGGGTGGAGAGCGAGTCCCAGTTCGCCTTCCTGAAAAAGAGCCACTGCGACGAGTTCCAGGGTTACTACTTCGCCCGGCCGATGCCCTTCGAGCAGCTCGACCAATTCCTCCACGAACACCACAAGAGCCCGGCCACCTATCTGGAGACACGGTCCGGCTCCAGCAATACCCAGACCCTGTTACTGCTCGACGACGAGGAGAACATCCTCCGCGCCCTGACCCGCGTACTGCGGCGCGATGGCTACCAGATCCTCACCGCTACGCGCGCCCAGGACGCCTTCGCGCACCTGGCCAAGCACGACATCCAGGTGATCCTCTCCGACCAGCGCATGCCGGAAATGAATGGCACCGAGTTCCTCAGCCGGGTCAAGGACCTCTACCCCGACACCATTCGCATCGTGCTCTCCGGTTACACCGACCTGAAGTCCGTCACCGACGCCATCAACCAGGGCGCCATCTACAAGTTCCTCACCAAACCCTGGGACGACGACCAGCTCCGCGCCGTCATCGCCCAGGCCTTCCTCCATCACAGCCTGGCCAAGACCAAGGAAGAGAACGCGGCGGTGGAAGAGGACAAGTAGGGGCGAATTCATTCGCCCCTACACCGCCCCCACCGCCTGCAGCACGCTAGCGCCGGTGAAGAGGAACAGCACCTGCTCCTCCGCCTCCGCGCGAATCGCCTCGCGGCGCTCCGGTTCGCTGATGTAGTCCAGGGACATCTGGAACAGGTTGCGACTGACCAGGCGCGACACGCGCCGCACCACAGGCTCCGCCACCAATGCCGGCAGCAACCTGTGTTCGCGGACGTCCTCGGCCATATCCGCGGCGAAGTCTTCCATCACCTCACGCAGGGCTTCCCGCAGTACCGGGGAAGCGCCATGGAGTTCGCGCACGCCAATGATGAAGGCCTCGGCATTGCCATCGACGAAATCGAAGAACAACTGCACCGTCTCACGGCATACCCGCCGGCCACGACCGAGGTCGATGCCCAACAGTTCCGGCATCACCCCGCCATCGCCCTGCACGGCACGGGCTGCCGCCTCGCGACGCAGGTCGCGCAGGGGCTGGCGCAGCTGGGTGGCAATGGTGCGGATGATGGCCAGGCCAAGGTCGTCCACATCCTTGAAGTGGCGGTAGAAGGTATTGGGATTCAGGCCGGCCTCCCGCGCCAATTCCCGTAGGCCCAGATTTGCCAGGCTGCGGCTCTGGGAACCCAGGCGCAGTGCCGCCTCCATGAGCAGGCGCTTGCCGGGGGCGTCGGTGGCACGTTCTGGCGATTGGAGCTCGTCGCCGCTGACGGAATTCATCTCTGGCCCTACCTAAGGTTGGTTGTGACGGCGTTGGATTGCCGGCGAGTATACATCTGTCTACCTTGGTATACAGCTGTATACGCCGCAATTAACAAGAACAGGAGCACGGCCCATGTCTGCGTCAGCCTCACCCCGCCCCGCTACCCGCCATTGCAAGGTCGCCATCATAGGTTCCGGTTTCTCCGGCCTGGGCATGGCGATCCGCCTGAGGCAGAAGGGCGAGAACGATTTCCTCATATTCGAGAAGGAGCCCGGCATCGGCGGCACCTGGCGGGTGAACAACTACCCGGGTTGCGGCTGCGATGTGCAATCGCACCTCTACTCGTTCTCCTTCGAGCCGAACCCGAACTGGACGCGGATGTTCGCCAAGCAAGGGGAAATCAAAACCTACCTGGAAGGCTGCTGGGAGAAGTACCGGTTGCAGGACAAGACCCTGCTCGACACCGAAATCACCCGCCTGGCCTGGAACGACGTGGACGAGTTGTGGCAGATCGAAGACGCCGCCGGCAACCACTACAGCGCGCAGTTCGTGGTCTCCGGCATGGGCGCCCTGTCTACCCCATCGATTCCGGCCCTGAACGGTCTGGAGACCTTCCAGGGCGCAAGCTTCCACTCCCAGCAGTGGAATCACGACTACGACCTCACCGGCAAGCGCGTCGCGGTGGTCGGTACCGGCGCCTCCAGCATCCAGTTCGTCCCGCAGATCCAGAAGCAGGTCGCCCAGCTCGACCTCTACCAGCGCACCGCGCCCTGGATCATGCCCAAGCCCGACCGCGCCATCAGCGAAGGTGAGCGGTCCCGCTTCAAGCGTTTCCCCTTCCTGCAGAAGCTCTGGCGCGGCGCCATCTATGCCGTCCTCGAAAGCCGGGTAGTGGGCTTCGCCCTGACGCCGAAAGTCATGAAGCTCGCCGAACTGTTCGCCGAGGCCTACATCAAGCGCAAGATCAAGGACCCGGTGCTGCGCGCCAAGGTCACCCCGGACTACACCATGGGCTGCAAGCGGGTGCTGATCTCCAACGACTACTACCCGGCCCTGACTCAACCCAACGTCGACGTGATCACCGACGGCATCCGGGAAATCCGCGCGAACAGCATCGTCACCGCCGACGGCCAGGAGCGCGAGATCGACGCCATCATCTTCGGCACCGGTTTCACCCCCAGCGATCCGCTTCCGCGTGGCGTGGTCTTCGGCCGCAATGGCGTCGACCTGCTGGACACCTGGCCGAACGGCCCCGAGGCCTACAAGGGCACTCTGACCGCCGGCTTCCCCAACCTGTTCTTCCTCATGGGGCCGAACACCGGGCTTGGCCACAACTCGATGGTCTACATGATCGAATCACAGATCCATTACGTGCTCGGCGCCCTCGATCTGCTCGACGCCCGTCGCCTGCGCAGCCTGGAGGTCAAGCGCGACGTGCAGGACAAATTCAACGGCAAGCTCCAGGGCAGCCTGGGCAACACGGTGTGGAACGCCGGAGGCTGCATGAGCTGGTACCTGCACCCGGTAAGCGGGCGCAACTGCACCGTCTGGCCCGGTTTCACCTGGCGCTTCCGCCTGCTGACTCGCAATTTCGACCCGGCGGCCTACCACTTCAGCCGCAGCGTGCCGGCGCACGCTGCCCAAGGCTCGCTGCAGATGTCCACCCAGGAGGTGCCAGCATGAAGTCCTTCGAAAACAAAGTCGCCGCTGTCACCGGGGCCGGTTCCGGCATCGGCCGCGCCCTCGCCTGCGCACTGGCTCGCCAGGGCTGCCACCTGGCACTGGCCGACGTCAACACCGACGGCCTGGCAGAAACCGCTGCGCGGGTGCGCAAGTTGGGCGTGCAGGTCACAGAGACCCGCGTCGACGTCGCCAACCGCGACGCCGTGCATGCCTGGGCCGAGCAAGTGGTGCTGGACCATGGCCGCGTCAACCTGATCTTCAACAACGCCGGCGTCGCCCACGCCGGCACCGTGGAGGGCAGCGACTACTCGGAATACGAGTGGATCATGAACATCAACTTCTGGGGCGTGGTGTACGGCACCAAGGCGTTCCTGCCGCACCTGAAAGCCAGCGGCGAGGGGCATGTGGTGAACGTTTCCAGCGTGTTCGGCCTGTTCGCCCAGCCCGGCATGAGCGCCTACAACGCCACCAAGTTCGCCGTGCGCGGCTTCACCGAGTCCCTGCGCCAGGAACTGGACATGGAAAACAGCGGTGTGTCTGCCAGTTGCGTGCACCCGGGCGGCATCAAGACCAACATCGCCAAGACCGCGCGCATGAACGACAGCCTGGCCAAGGTCACCGGCCAGGAAGCCAGCCGCGCCCGCCAACAGTTCAACGATCAGCTGCTGCGCACCACCCCGGACAAGGCTGCCGAGGTGATCCTGCGCGGCGTGCTCAAGGACAACCGGCGCATCCTCATCGGTGCCGATGCCTGGGCCCTGGACGGCATGCAACGCCTGCTGCCGACCCTCTACCAGCGCCTGGTCACCACCTCCATGCGCCTGGCCGCGAAGTTCGCGCCCAAGCCGCGGGCGGTAGAGGTATCCAAGACGGCCGATTGATCGGGACTGCCGCTCAGTACTTGGCGATTGAAATGGCTATGTCTGCATGACGTGTTGTAGGCAGCTGCATTGCCCGTAGGAGCTGGCTTGCCAGCGAATAGCGACGTTTCGCTGGCAAGCCAGCTCCTACAAGGCTCTTGGCCAGAGGGTAAATCTCTCGCAACAGCTAACGCAGACCTAGCCAATTCATTCACCAAGCAGGCCGAAGGGCTGCCCTGGAACGTCCAGCGAGCCGCCGCAACCCTCACCCCAACCCTCTCCCAGAGGGAGAGGGGCTGCTTGTACCCTGGCACTACCGCCTCCAAACGTGACTTGGAAGTCACTCGTTCGGAAACCCGAACGATATTCGGAGCGCATGTTCGGAACCCCGGACAAGGCGGAATTACCGTTAGCCACCTAACAACATAAAATCCTTTAATTTCAATAATTTACCTACAAGTAAAAGGCACCATACAGCTGGCACGCATTCTGCGAATACAGATCCCCGACGGACGCGAACTCCTACTCGCGCCGATAAGAACAAACAACATCGAGGACTGTCGTTCATGCGTATGCTCCCCAAGGTTCTGGCCACCGCTATCGCAGCAACCCTGATCAGTGCTCCGGCCTTCGCCGCCGAGCTGACCGGTACCCTGAAGAAGATCAAGGAGACCGGCACCATCACCCTCGGTCACCGTGACGCTTCCATTCCCTTCTCCTACCTCGGCACCGAGCCAGGCAAGCCCATCGGCTACTCCCATGACATCCAACTGAAAGTGGTCGAGGCCATCAAGCAGGAACTGGGCATGCCGGAGCTGAAGGTTCGCTACAACCTGGTGACCTCCCAGACCCGTATTCCGCTGGTGCAGAACGGCACCGTGGACCTGGAATGCGGCTCCACCACCAACAACCTCGAGCGCCAGAAGCAGGTCGGTTTCTCGGTAGGTATCTTTGAAGTGGGCACCCGCCTGCTGTCGAAGAAATCCGCTGGCATCAATGAATTCGACGCCCTGAAAGGCAAGAACGTGGTGACCACCGCCGGCACCACGTCCGAGCGCCTGATCAAGTCCATGAACGCCGAGAAGCAGATGGGTATGAACATCATCTCGGCCAAGGACCACGGCGAGTCCTTCCTGATGCTGGAATCCGGTCGCGCAGTGGCCTTCATGATGGACGACGCCCTGCTCTATGGCGAAATGGCCAAGGCCAAGAAGCCTGATGACTGGGTCGTGACCGGTACCCCGCAGTCCTTCGAAATCTACGGCTGCATGGTTCGCAAGGGCGACGAGCCCTTCAAGAACGTGGTCGACAAAGCCATTGTCGACACCTTCGCCTCTGGCGAAATCAACGGCATCTACGAGAAGTGGTTCACCCAGCCGATCCCGCCGAAGGGCCTGAACCTGAACTTCCCCATGAGCGACGAGCTGAAGAAGCTCGTGGCCAATCCCACCGACAAGTCGGCCGAAGAAATCTGACGCCTTGCTCCCCTCTCCCTCCGGGAGAGGGGCCGGGGGTGAGGGTGTTGGAGGCCGCGCGCAGTCGGGTTTCCCTCAACCCAGCCCTCTCCCAAAGGGAGAGGGCGCTTTCTCCCCCCTTCCACTGCCCTCAACCGCAGACAGATCGAACTTACGGGGACAACCCTGATGAATTACAACTGGGACTGGGGCGTGTTCTTCAAGTCCACCGGGATCGGCAGCGAAATCTACCTGGACTGGTTCGTCACCGGCCTGGGCTGGACCATCGCCATCGCCCTGGCGGGCTGGATCATCGCCTTGCTGCTGGGCTCCTTGCTCGGCGTGATGCGCACCGTACCGAACCGCTGGGTATCCGGCATCGCTACCCTCTACGTGGAAGTCTTCCGCAACGTGCCGCTGCTGGTGCAGTTGTTCCTCTGGTACTTCCTGGTGCCGGACCTCTTGCCCGAGCCGCTGGAAATCTGGTTCAAGCAGGACCTCAACCCAGCCACCTCGGCCTATCTCAGCGTGGTGGTCTGCCTCGGCCTGTTCACCGCCGCACGCGTTTGCGAGCAAGTGCGCACCGGTATCCAGGCACTGCCCAAGGGCCAGCTCGGCGCCGCCCGCGCCATGGGCTTCCGCCTGCCGCAGATCTACCGCTACGTGCTGCTGCCCCAGGCATTCCGCATCATCATTCCGCCGCTCACCAGCGAGTTCCTCAACATCTTCAAGAACTCCTCGGTGGCATCGCTGATCGGCCTGATGGAGCTGCTGGCACAGACCAAGCAGACCGCCGAGTTCTCCGCCAACCTGTTCGAAGCCTTCACCCTGGCCACCCTGATCTACTTCACCCTGAACATGAGCCTGATGCTGATCATGCGCACGGTGGAACGGAAAGTGGCGGTGCCCGGCCTGATCTCCGTAGGGGGTAAATGATGGATTTCAGCGCAATCATCCCCGCCCTTCCGGGCCTGGCCGACGGCCTGCTGATGACCCTCAAGCTGATGCTGCTGGGTGTGTTCGGTGGCGTCGCCCTGGGTACCGTACTGGCCCTCATGCGCCTGTCGCACAACCCGATGCTGTCGAAAGTGGCCGGGCTTTACGTCAACTACTTCCGCTCCATCCCGCTGCTGCTGGTGATCACCTGGTTCTACTTCGCGGTGCCCTTCCTGCTGCGGGCGATTACCGGCGAAGACACTCCGGTAGGCGCGTTCACCTCGTGCCTGGTGGCCTTCATGATGTTCGAGGCGGCGTATTTCTGCGAAATCGTCCGCGCCGGCATCCAGGCGATCCCGAAGGGCCAGATGGGAGCGGCACAGGCGCTGGGCATGACCTACGGCCAGTGCATGCGCCTGATCATCCTGCCCCAGGCCTTCCGCAAGATGACCCCGCTGCTGCTGCAGCAGAGCATCATCCTGTTCCAGGACACCTCGCTGGTTTACACCGTGGGCCTGATGGACTTCCTCAACGCCGCCCGCTCCCGCGGCGACATCATTGGCCAGCCCCATGAGTTCCTCATCTTCGCTGGCCTCGTGTACTTCAGCGTCAGCTTCATCGCTTCCCAGCTGGTCAAACTCCTGCAGAAAAGGTTAGCCGTATGATTTCCATCAAGAACGTCAACAAGTGGTATGGGGACTTCCAGGTGCTGACCGACTGCAGCACCGAGGTGAAGAAAGGTGAAGTGGTGGTGGTGTGCGGCCCGTCCGGCTCGGGCAAATCCACCCTGATCAAGTGCGTGAACGCCCTGGAGCCCTTCCAGAAAGGCGACATCGTGGTCGACGGTACCTCCATCGCCGACAAGGCCACCAACCTGCCCAAGCTGCGCTCCCGCGTCGGCATGGTGTTCCAGCACTTCGAGCTGTTCCCGCACCTGTCCATCACCGAGAACCTGACCATCGCCCAGACCAAGGTGCTCGGCCGCAACAAAGACGAAGCCTTGGAGAAAGGACTGAAACTGCTCGACCGCGTCGGCCTCAAGGCCCATGCCCACAAGCACCCCGGCCAGCTCTCCGGTGGCCAGCAGCAGCGCGTAGCCATCGCCCGTGCCCTGGCCATGGACCCGGTGGTGATGCTGTTCGACGAGCCCACTTCGGCACTGGACCCGGAAATGGTCAACGAAGTGCTCGACGTGATGGTCGAGTTGGCCCAGGAAGGCATGACCATGATGTGCGTAACCCACGAGATGGGTTTCGCCCGCAAGGTAGCCGACCGGGTGATCTTCATGGATCGCGGGCAGATCGTCGAAGACTGCGCCAAAACTGAGTTCTTCGGTGACGTCAACGCCCGTTCCGACCGCGCCCAGCAGTTCCTCGCGAAGATCCTCCAGCACTAAGCGCGTTCCCGTAGGAGCCCGCGTTGGGGGGGATTTTTTGCCGCCAGCGGGGGGCAAACGGTTGCCCCCC